>NZ_JBQSYD010000015.1:0-90321 GCF_052378905.1 Halomonas sp. AOP22-C1-8
CTAGGTGTCTTGATGGGGAGTGTATTCGGTTTTGTGGGGCTGATGTTAGTACGGATGTCCTTGGTAAAAGGCTAAATAAAGTCAGCGGCAGCATTGCACAACCATAACGATAGCTCAACGGCCTTCAAAAAACACTTGGTCAGTTATGGTGATGATAATTATTCCAAGGCATAATTAGCTTTCAGGCGAATCAGATTGCGAAAAGAGTTTCCTCTGGAAAAGTAACGTTACTGTCCCTTTTTACTTAATTTGAAGGAGTTAGTTTTGAATATTTCACGCTGTATTGCTTTCTCGTCTGTTCTGTTGCTTGCTGCATGCGGTGATAGTGTTCCTGAGGCGACTGATGAGCAGCTAGTTTCATTGTTGGGTGAGCACGAAGAAGCCTATGGTCAGCCGATGCCACCCAGTATTTTGCGCAATACTGAAGAGTGTGTGCGCCTGCTTGCTGGGTTGGAAGATGAAATCGTACAAGATATTCCTGACGAGTATCTTGGAAGAATTAAAGCTGACTGTCGCACTGATCTGCGTGACAAGCTTCAGGAGAGCGAACTGAACCCTATAGGTATAGAGCTCTCACACTTTGAAAATAGAGAACTGGGAGAACGAGTCAGTGAACTTGCAGAGCCTTCACGCGTAGCCGCGCGACAGGCCCGAAATGAGGCAAGAGACGCCAAACAGAAAGCCGATGCCGAAGCGAGAGAAGCAGAGCAACAGGCCAAAATCGACGAGGCACGAGAAAGGATAGTAGTGCTTCAATCCGAGTTGGATGATCGACTGCAAAAATTTGCCCAATTATGTACAGAGTTTATTGAATCTCGACAGTTGGCCTTTGACCAAGATATCACGGTACCAGGTCACTTGAGATGGTCCACGCCTAGTGTCTGTAAAGATAACTTTGCTCAGCAGACAAGATCGCAAATTGGAAATGTGAGCGAACGTCTTGCAGCACTAGAACCTGGTGGCGGAATGTTCGGGCCGTCAATACCTTATCTGGGCGTGGCCGATGCTGAGTACCTGGATGCGCAGAAAGAAGATTTAGAAGGCAAGGTTCAGGAAGTGAACCAGCTGCTCAGTGAGTGATTGCTACTATGCAAAGGCTATAAGCTTGCCCAATAAAGTGAGTCTGAGCTAACAGCCGATCAAATACTCTGCACTGAATTTGGCGCCCAAAGTGGGTGCCGTTTTTGTGCGGCCAGAAAATCAACCGTTAAAAAGTTTAAAGCTGTGTATTTCCAGCACTTATACCGATGGTGAGTAGTAATATCTCTTATTCTATATGCGGCTATGATTATAACCTTTAAGGGAGGGTGGTAGGCTGTTAAAAACCATTCATCATTAGGTAAAAGAGAGACAGCATGAAGACGTTTGCACGTTCAGCGAGTACGGGGCAGGGCATGCCGGAGGTGGCAGGCTTTTTTGATCCGCGTACGTTCAGCGTCCAATACATCGTCAGCGACCCAGCCACAGATAAGTGCGTGATTATCGACCCGGTGCTGGATTTTGACGAAAAGTCCGGCGCAACTGCCACCCACCATGCCGACGAGCTGCTTGCCTATGTGTCGCAGCACGGCCTGAGTGTGGAGTGGATTCTGGATACCCACCCCCATGCGGACCACTTCTCCGCGGCGCAGTACCTAAAAGAGAAAACCGGCGCGCCGACCGCGATTGGCCAGCACATTACTAAAGTACAGGCGCTGTGGAAGGAGATATACCACTGGCCGGAAATGCCCGCTGATGGTCGCCAGTGGGATAAGCTGCTTGCGGCGGGCGATACCTTCAATATTGGCGAATTAAGCGCCCGTGTGCTGCATTCACCGGGGCATACGCTGGCCTCGATTAGCTATGTAATAGGCGATGCAGCGTTTGTACATGACACCCTGTTTCAGCCGGATTTTGGCACCGCTCGGGCTGATTTCCCCGGCGGCGATGCCCGGACACTCTGGCACTCTATTCAGCAAATTCTTGCGCTCCCCGACAGCACCCGCCTGTTTACCGGCCACGACTATATGCCGGATGGCCGCGAGCCGAAATGGGAAAGCAGCGTGGCTGAACAGCGCGACAACAATCCGCATTTGGTGGGAAAAAGTGCCGCGGATTACATTGCCCTGCGCGAACGGCGCGATAGCGAACTGCCCATGCCGAAGCTGATGCTTCACGCGCTGCAGGTCAATACTCAGGGCGGGCGCTTGCCGGAGCCCGAAGCCAACGGCAAGCGCTATCTGAAAATCCCCCTGAATGCCTTGAAAGGGGCGAAGTGGGACTAGCAATAGCGCCAGGGTATATCACGTCTTTCATTGGTGAAAACGTCCTGAAACCGGTAGCGTAATTAGCTCAGGACGTAACCCCTCTCTAGGAAGGCGCATGACTTCAATTTCTCCGCAACAAACGCTGAAAGACGTATTCGGTTTTGATGACTTTCGCGGTGGCCAGCAGGCCGTGGTCTCCCGGGTGTTAAAGGGCCACTCTACGGCGGCTATCTTCGCCACCGGTGCGGGGAAGTCACTGTGTTATCAGTTGCCTGCGCTGCATCTACCCCATTTAACGCTGGTGGTGTCGCCGCTTTTAGCGCTGATGCAGGACCAGCTGGCCTTTTTAACCCGGCATGGCGTGGCGGCGGCCACTATTGATTCTACCCAGGACCGCGACACCATGCGTGATGTGATGGAGCGTGCCAGAAGCGGCGAGTTGAAAATTCTCATGGTGTCGGTGGAGCGGCTCAAGAACGAGCGTTTCCGGAATTTTCTACGCCAGGTGAATATTTCGCTGTTAGTGGTCGATGAAGCCCACTGCTTGTCTGAATGGGGGCATAACTTTCGCCCCGACTATCTTAAGTTGCCCGAGTACCAGCGCGAGTTCGCAATCCCTCAAGTGCTGCTGCTGACCGCCACGGCCACGCCTGCGGTGATTGCCGATATGGGCGAGAAATTCTCCATTGATCCAAATAATGTGATTACCACAGGCTTCTATCGGCCCAATCTTGAATTACTGGTGCACCCAGTAGCGGGTAACCGTCAGCAACATTTGATCGATTGGCTAAAGCCTCAAATGCAGCCGGGCAATGAAGCGCCCAGCATCATTTATGTCACCTTGCAGCAAACTGCTGAACAAGTGGCCAGCGCCTTGGCTGCCCAGGGAATCAGCGCTCAGGCGTATCACGCGGGGCTGGATTCAGTGCGACGAGATGAGATTCAGCGCCAATTTATGAGTGGGGAGTCGCCGTGCATCGTGGCTACCATTGCATTTGGCATGGGCATCGATAAAGGCAATATTCGCAACGTCGTGCATTTTGACCTGCCCAAATCCATCGAGAACTATAGCCAGGAGATCGGGCGGGCAGGACGCGATGGCCTGCCTTCCACCTGCCTGACTATGGCAGGGCGTGATGGCTTGCGCGTGCTGGAAAACTTTGTGTACGGCGATACGCCGGAGTACGCGGGTATTGTGCGCTTGCTTGAGGAGGTCGCCGCCGCCGGTGCGACGCCCGAGCGCCAGTGGGAAGTGCTGCTCAATGTGTTGTCACGCGATACCAATATTCGCCTGCTGCCGCTGAAAACCCTGCTCGTACGGCTGGAAATGCACGGCATTATCGCACCGCGCTTCGCCTTTCTAGCGGAATACCGGTTGCGTTATCACACTGAACCAGAGGCGCTGGTTGCACGCTTTCAGGGTGAACGGGCGGCCTTTGTCCGCCTGCTGGTCGATAATATCCCCATCGCCCGCACCTGGGGGAGTGTGGATTTCGAGCGGCTGCAGTCGGCAGGGCAGGCGCAACAGGTCGATGCCTCCCGCGCTCGCGTGATTACCGCCCTTGAGTACTTTCAGGATAAAGGCTGGCTGACGCTGGAAGGCAAACGAATGACCGACGTGTATGACGTCCGTCAGCCGGAATTCAGCCTTGAGGGGCTGGCGAGCCAGCTATATGACGAGTGTTTAGCGCGCGAGCGGAGCGAGATCGAGCGGCTGCAGGCCATGCTGGCGCTCTTTGAGTCCGATACATGCCTGACCCGGCGTTTAACCGAGCACTTTGGCGACACAACGTTAAGCGCAAGCGACGATAGCCGTTGTGGGCACTGCTCGGTCTGCTATGGGCATAGCGTTCAGTTGCCCGCTGCGCCGTCTTTACCGGCACTGGCAGACGCCGATTTCAGCCGTTACGCCGCGCCCTTTATCGAGCGCCATACGGCGCAAACAGGCCAGCCTCCCAACCGCCAGCGGCTAGCCCATTTTTTGTGCGGCCTGAGTATGCCGGTGTTTACGCCGCTCAAGGCGCGCAGCCTTGATGGCTTTGGCGTATTCGAACAGCGCGCCTACCCTGAGGTGAGGCAGTGGGCAGAGTGGTGTCTTAACCCTGGCGCAGCGTAATGCGGGTGAGTTCTGAAGGCTTGCCTAAGCGCAGCGCAAAGCCAGGCCAGAGCCCGGTGCCGTTATTGACGTAAAGCGTCATTCCGTCAACATCGTAAAAGCCTGAGACAAAACCGTTATTGGCCAAGGCCACAATACGATCAAACCCCCAAATCATACCGCCGTGGGTGTGGCCGGAAAGCTGCAAATCAACCCCGGCGGCAGCTGCCCTAGCGGCATCAAACGGCTGGTGGTCAAGCAGGATAATCGGCGCGCTAGTGGGGGCGTCAGCGATTGCTTCGTCTACATCCGGCGCGGGCCAGCCGGTACGCGGTGCTCGTAAATCGGTGATGCCAGCAAGCACCAGGTGGGCACCGTCTCGTGTGATCACAGCATGTTGATTGGCCAGCGTCTGCATACCAAGTGATTGGTAATGCGCCATCCACTGCTCGTACCCAAAGTAATATTCGTGGTTGCCGGGGCTTGCATAAACGCCATCCGGCGCCGAAAGTGCTTGAAGCGGTGCTACATCCATCCGTCGGGTTTCGAGGTCGCCGTCGATCAGGTCGCCGGTAATCACGATTAAATCAGGTGCCAAGGCGTTGGTTTTGGTGACCACCGCGTTAACCCATGGCGCCTCAAATAACCGGCTGATATGCAGGTCGGTTAAATGAATTATTTGATACCCGTCAAACTGCGTGGGCAGCCCGGTAATGGTTACTTCAACCTCCTTCATGGGCGGTACGCGCACTGCCTGGTTGACCCCAAAGGCCGCGATGCCCAGAGCGATGATCCCAATCGCATAACGCAAAGAGGCGGGGATCTTGAGTCGCCGCCTTTTTGCTGCCATTAAGAGAAGCGTTACCGCATCAACGATGAGTTGTAACACCGCCAGAAAAAGGAGGGTGCCGAACAGCCAGTTGATCATTAGCACCATGCTTCTGGGTACCTCGGGGGAAAACATACTGCCAAAGGCCAAAAACGTCAGCAGGTGGTGCTGTGAAACGAGAAGCAGTAACGCGCTGAGGGCAATCTTGACCCATAACGGCCAACGCAGCGGTGCCAGGAAACGGGCAATAACCATCAGGCAGGGTATGGCAACGATGAAGTGAAACATCAAAGGGGACTCGTATAAGAGAGTGGGCGTAGTTATATAGATAAATGGCTAAATTAGCTATTCATCAAAAAGTGTAAAAATCGCTTGGTTCAACGGTACGTGCATTCGCAAAGTGCTTTCGCTACGTACATTCGCTAAGTGTTGCCACTAAGTACGTTCATCGGGCAGGCGGCTTTCACGCCAGTTATCCCACGCGGGAGCTGGACCCACCATTTCAAACAGATGATCCAAAAAGGCACTTACCTTTCGCGTATGCAGGCGACGCTGCGCGTACAGTACATGAATATCGCGCCTGCCGGGGGCGACCTCGCAGCGCCACTCTTCAAGTACGGGTAGCAGTTTTTTTGAAGCCAATTCATCGGCGATTAACCAGGTAGGAAACATGACGAAACCCTGACCCATGAGCGCTGCTTGCACCAGGCATCCGGCATCGTTGCTATAAAGAGGGCCATCGACTTTGCAGGTAATGGGCTGCGGCTGCTCGGGATGGTGGAAATACCAACGCTGGCGGCCCATTTCGCCCTGGTAAAGCAAGCAGTTGTGCTGGCTCAGGTCATCGGGCGTATTCGGCGTGCCTGCGTGTTGCAAGTAGCTCGGCGCGGCGGCCACCACGTAATTCATCGGGGCTAAACGGCGTGCCACCAGCGTGGTGTCGGCCAGTTCGCCAACGCGAAACGTGATATCGATGCCCTCGCGTACCGGGTCGGTTAATTGATCGGTCAACATTAACTCGACGTTGACCGCCGGGTAGCGCTGCTGAAAGCGATGCAGAATTGGCATGATTTGACGCTGACCAAAGGCGACCGGCGCGTTTAAGCGCAGCACACCGGAAGGCTCGGCATTTGGCGCTGTCAGCGCTTCGGTCGCCAGGTCGAGCTGTTCAAGGATGCCTCGCACGTCTTGGTAGTAGCGCTCACCGGCTTCGGTCAGCGTCACTGCCCGCGTGTGCCGGTAGAGCAGTTGCTGACCCAACGACTCCTCTAGAGACGCAATTTGGCGCGAGATAGACGACACAGCTCTATGAAAATGACGAGCCGTGGCGGTAAAGCTGCCGGTCGCGGCAACGCGCTCGAAAACGCGTAATGCATTGAGATCCATTAGGTTGCGCCTAAAGCAATAAATATTTGCGATTTTTCCAATTGTAGCAACTCTGGTTGCTGTCCAGAATAAGCCATAACCGATACGAACACAGCGTTCGTCGTTTTCAGAGTGTTTCTCAGAGCTAACTCTTTCAAAGCAATTTTGATGGCAACGAGTTACCTCGTTTGGATAAGGAGTCGATAATGCGTAAAGGCAATGCTCTTATAGTAGGTGCTACCGGTATTACTGGCGGCAACCTGGCAAGCTATCTCAATGCTAGTGGCTGGACCGTTTATGGTTTGTCACGCCGTCCCACTACCCAGACAGGCATTATCCCTGTTACTGCTGATCTACTGGATCGCGAGGCCACCGAGATAGCCTTGGCAGATTTACCCATCACGCACGTGTTTTACTGCACCTGGATCAAGCGCGATAGTGAAAAGGCCAACGTCGAGGCCAACGGCGCGATGATGCAGAACCTGCTGGATGCCTTGCAGGGCGCGAAAATTAAGCATGTCTCGCTGGTAACCGGCACCAAGCAGTACCTGGGCTCTTTTGAGAGCTACGGCAGCGGCAAGACTGAAACGCCATTTCGTGAATCCGCGCCGCGCGTACCCGGCGAAAACTTCTACTACGCCCTTGAAGACACCTTGTTCGCCGCCGCCGAACGTGACGGTTTCAACTGGAACGTGCACCGCCCGCATACCGTGATCGGCTATGCCCTGGGTAACGCCATGAACATGGGCGTGACGCTGGCGGTTTACGCCTCCATCTGTAAGGCAACCGGCAAGCCGTTTACCTTCCCAGGTTCGCAGGTGCAGTGGAATGCACTGACCGACCTAACCGATGCGCTGGTGCTGGCACGTCAGTTGGAGTGGGCGGCCACTACCCCGGGGGCGCACAACGAAGCGTTCAACACCGTTAACGGTGACGTTTTCCGCTGGCGCCGGATGTGGCGTGAAATAGGCGAGTTCTTCGAGCTGGAAGTTGCCGATTGCCCGGAAACGCCGCTGCCGCTGGAAACACAAATGGCCGATAGCGCGCCAATCTGGGCCGACATTGCTGAGAAGCATGACCTGATGGAAGCCGATGTGACCAAGCTGGCTTCCTGGTGGCACTCCGATGCCGACCTTGGGCGTGAGCTTGAGTGCGTCAACGATGTAACCAAGTCCCGGGATTTCGGCTTTGATCATTTCCGCGAAACCCGCGGCGCGTTCTTTGATCTGTTCACCCGCTTACGCGCAGAGCGCATCATTCCTTAAGTAATACCGCTTTCAGAAAAATCGCCACCGGGGTGCCTAATGGCACCCCGTTTTTGCGTTCCTGAGCACCTTCTTGGATGTACTGGCTCAAGTGTGATGATGATACAAATGAGTTAACCGGATGCTTATTAAAAAGAGTAGCAAAGCTATTAATAATTTTAACGTATAGCAGTAAGTGTCGAGCTGTCTTGTTGTTAAGGGATGAGCTTAAAAGATATTCGTCGTATTTTTTTAAATATTAAGGCGCACTAAAGCCGGGCCTTGTTATGCTTTTAAAAAGCCTAACAACCCTATTTCTTTTTTGCTTTTACGCGTTACTATTAACACGGTTCGCGTAGATGTTTTTAAATGCTCGAAGATAAAAGAAGGCGGCCCGCGAGTTAACGCATGCGGATAGTTGTACTGAATGAACGCACCGGTCTGGAACGTAAGAAATGCGCCGCTCAACGCAACGAAGGCTTCGTGGGCAAGGGCGGGTAACGCAATAGAGAGCGACGGGCTGTGTTGCCACAGCTCACAGTAGCCGCACTGGTTGTGCCAGTCTGACAACGTGCTGGAAAGCGCGCGGCCAGTAGCCGTATCGGGTGGGGAAGAGTGCGCTACAGGGTGCTCGGCGTGTTCATCCGTAGAGTGATGATGTTCAGCATCCGCATTGTGGTGATGACTGTTGCTGTGGTTATGGAGCTGGCTGTGAGCATGGTGGCCATGGTCGTGATGACCCGCCTGGAACTGAGAAATGAGCGGCCCCGCAAATAACAGGCACATGGCTACCCACGCCATCGCTAACGTAACGCGATAGTAGGGTAAGCGTGCTGAGCGAGACAGTGGCATCAAATTCAGCCCTCACGGGGTTAACAAGAAGCGTGATTGTACCAGCCCGGTACTGTGTAACCATAAAATTATCCGTTAACGGTAGATTCCTTAAATCGCTAAGCCTTATGCGTCCTATGGTCGCTCTCTTTATATGAATGATTTAAGAAGATGTTTGTAGTGTTTTAATCGTTAGCTTTTTAAAGATTAATAATCCTTTGCATATACGTCATGTCGATAAAGCACGTTGTTTAATATCTCTTGGGAAATGATAAGCATGTCCTCAAAAAAAAACGATCCAACGCTGCCCCGGCGAAATGGAAAAATTCTCTTTGCGCTAGTAATGCGAATACACTTTTATGTGGGGCTTTTGGTAGGTCCCTTTATCCTGGTGGCCGCCTTAAGCGGTATTGTCTACGTTTTAACACCTTCGGTGGAGTCGAGGCTTTACCGTGATGCTTTAACGGCAAGTACCCAGGATGCACCGCAGCCGCTGGCGCGGCAAATTGAAACGGCGCAGTGGGTGATAGGCCAGGACACGCTACCCGCCGCGGTTCGCCCCGCACCGGATGCGCACAGTACCACGCGTGTTATGTTTGCTGACCCAGCGCTTGGGCCTTCCGAGCATCGGGCTATTTTTATAGACCCGGCAATGCTTGACGTGAAAGGCGACATGACGGTGTATGGCACCAGCGGTATATTGCCGTTTCGCACGGCGCTTGATCAGTTTCACCGTAATTTGCTGTTAGGTGATGTAGGGCGCTTGTACAGCGAACTAGCGGCGTCATGGTTATGGATCATTGCGCTGCTGGGCCTGGTGCTTTGGTTAGCGCGACGTAAAGCGCTTAAAAGCCCAAGCCCGCGTATGGCGGCACGGCGCTTGCACGCAACCGTCGGTGTTTTTGCGCTCGTCGGGCTGCTGTTTTTCTCAGCCACGGGGCTTACCTGGTCACAATGGGCCGGTGGCAATATTGGCGAATTAAGACAGGCGTGGGGCTGGGGTACGCCGAGTGTATCGACCGTGCTTCCCGCGCCAGGGGATGCAGTGAGCCATGATTCCCATGCCCATCACGACATGCATGCCGACCATGGTGTGAGCAGCGCCCCCGAAGCCGGAGATTTTGTAAGCCCGGAAGGGTTCGACCAGGCGCTTGCGGCAGCCAGGAGCGCAGGATTACTGGCAGGTAGAATCCAGCTAGAACCGCCTGCCAGCGAAGGCCGAGCGTGGCGTGTGACTGAAATTGACCGCCGCTGGCCTACCCAGGTAGACCAGGTCGCACTGAACCCAAGCGATATGCGTATTCTTGAACAAACGGATTTTTCAACGTTTCCCTTGGCGGCAAAGCTAACGCGCTGGGGTATTGATTTACATATGGGCGTACTGTTTGGCCTGCTTAACCAGCTGGTGCTGGCGCTATTTGCAGCGGCCCTGGTGTTTCTTATTGTGTGGGGTTATCGGATGTGGTGGCAGCGCGTTAAAAACACCACGGTGAATAAGGCACAAACCATGACCGCGCTGTTTATCATGCTGGGCGTGCCTGCTCAGTTGGGCCTGCTCGCCATCCTAACGCTTTTAGGGTTCGCCTTACCGGTATTGGGCGGCAGCTTGATCATTATTGCGATTATTGATGCGCTGCGCTGGGCGGCTTCCAGAAAGCACCGAAGTGTCTAAAAACGCTGATAATAAGCGCAATAGAAAAGGCCTCAGGTATCTACCTGAGGCCTTGGTGCTTGCAAGCAGATTTATTCCCACGCGGGGAAGGGGTCAGGCAGCGTTTTCCACATCTCCATGCCTTCCAGTAGCTCGCCTTCGTTGAGTAAGCAGGCATCCAGCGCTTCACGCATGCGGGCTTTATCCAGCCCTTGGCCGATAAACACCAGCTCCTGGCGCATATCCCCAAACGGCTCTTCCCACTTCTCGGTGATGAATTGGCGGTACTCGGGGTCAGTTGGCCAGCGCTCTTCAGGAACCGCCTTCCAGAACATACCGGCCATGCCGTGATGGGCGATGCCGCCTGCCTGGCTCCACTGCCCGGCCCACTGAGGGCGAGTGGCCAGCCAGAAAAAACCTTTCGAGCGCAATAAACCCTCGCCAAACCACTCGGAATGCAGCAGGTCGTGAAATTTGGCCGGGTGAAATGGGCGGCGGGCGTGATAAGCAAAGCTTCCGATGCCGTACTCTTCGGTTTCGGGTACGTGCTCGCCACGCATCTCTTTTAACCAGCCCGGCGCCTGCTGAGCGCGTTCAAAGTCAAACCTGCCAGTATTTAGCACTTTATTAAGCGGCACGCCGCCTTGGCGAATAGGCACCAGCTCGGCATCGGGGTTGAGGGAGTGCAAAATGGCTTTTAGTGCCTCCAGCTCTTTTTCGCTAATTAAATCCGTTTTACTAATCAGCAATACATCGCAGAACTCGATCTGATCCACCAGCAGGTCGGCAACGTTACGTTCATCCTCTTCGCCGAGACTTTCTCCTGCTTCCGCCAGGCTTTGCGCTTCACGGTATTGGGCAAGAAAATTGGCACCATCAACGACCGTTACCAGCGTATCCAACCGGGCGATATGGGAAAGGCTTTGGCCGTCCTCATCCTCAAAGGTAAACGTTTCAGCCACTGGCAAGGGTTCGGAAATACCGGTCGACTCAATGACCAGATAATCGAATTTTCCTTCCTTTGCCAACTGGTTGACTTCGATAAGCAGGTCTTCGCGCAGCGTGCAGCAAATGCACCCATTGCTCATCTCGACAAGGCGTTCTTCTGAGCGATTAAGTGCGACTTCGCTCTCAAGCGTTGGCTCGCCTGGGCCACCGCGCACCAGCGCGGCGTCGATGTTCACCTCACTCATATCGTTCACAATCACCGCCACACGAAGGCCTTCACGGTTGGCGAGGATATGATTGAGCACGGTGGTTTTACCAGCACCCAGAAAGCCCGACAGCACGGTAACGGGCAGGGGAGAAAACGCAGTCATTACTAGCACGCCTCTAAATGGTTTATGTTATGTGATAATATAACAATATGAAGGCAATTAGAAAGCGCGCATTAATTCAGCCAGGAAAAATCTCAGCGCTTGTATTGAGTAGGCCAGTAGCTGCGCAGCCCATTTGGCGTTTAAGGCACGCTGTTTGGAGCAGTTAGTTATTACCTTGAAGGCGGAAGAAGGGGGGAGGGAAATGCATTGGGCGTAACGATCTCAAAAGCGCTATGGTGAATTCAGGATATCCAACGCGCGGCAGGTAAACACCATGGCCCAGACCTTTCAAACGACAGTAGGCAGCCGCCATTATCGCTTTAAAAGCCTTGCCGAACTGATGGCCAAAGCGACCCCGGCGCGCTCGGGCGATCGTTTAGCGGGTGTAATTGCCGAAAGCGCTGAGGAGCGCGTGGTGGCACAGATGGTGTTGGCGGAACTGCCGTTGACTACTTTCTTGAACGACGCTCTGATCCCCTACGAACACGATGAAATCACCCGGCTGATTATCGATGAGCATGACGCCGAGGCCTTTGCGCCCCTTCGGCATTTAACGGTAGGGGATTTTCGTAACTGGCTGCTCTCGGATCAGGCAACTTCAGAAGTGCTCACTGCCGTTCGCGCTGGTATTACGCCGGAAATGGCCGCGGCGGTCAGCAAACTGATGCGCAATCAGGATCTGATTCTGGTGGGCAGAAAGTGCCGAGTTACCACGGCTTTTCGTAATACCATCGCCTGCCCGGGCGGCTTTCTACCCGGCTACAGCCCAACCACCCGACGGACGATGTCACCGGCATTGCGGCGAGTATTCTGGACGGCCTGCTCTACGGCAGCGGCGACGCGGTCATTGGGATTAATCCGGCCACCGATAACGTGGCTCAAAGCGTTAAACTGATGCGCTTAATGGATGACGTGATTCAGAAGTACCAAATTCCCACCCAGTCCTGCGTGCTAACCCATGTGACCAATACGCTGGAAGCTATTGAGCAGGGCGCTCCGGTGGACTTGGTGTTTCAGTCGATAGGCGGTACCGAAGCCACCAACCGAAGCTTCGGGTTTGATTTAAGCACGCTTGCTGAAGCCGAAGCGGCTGCCCAGTCGCTTAATCGGGGCACGGTGGGGCGCAACGTCATGTACTTTGAAACCGGCCAGGGCAGTTCGCTCTCCGCGGATGCTCATCATGGGCTTGACCAGCAGACCTGCGAGGCGCGTGCCTATGCGGTGGCGCGCAAATTCAGCCCGCTGTTGGTCAATACGGTGGTGGGGTTTATCGGCCCCGAATACTTGTTCGATGGTAAAGAGATCACCCGGGCCGGGCTTGAGGACCATTTCTGCGGCAAGCTTTTGGGCGTGCCCATGGGCTGTGATGTTTGCTACACCAACCATGCTGAAGCCGACCAGAACGATATGGACAACCTGCTGACCCTGTTGAGCGTAGCGGGCTGCAGTTTCGTGATGGGCGTTCCGGGGTCTGACGACATTATGCTCAATTATCAGACCACCTCGTTTCACGACGCGCTCTACGCCCGCCGCGTGCTTGGGCTAAAAGCCGCGCCGGAGTTTGAGCGCTGGCTTGATGAGATGCAGATTTTCAACGATGTGAAAACACACACGCTAAACGACCAGGTGCCCGCCGCGTTCGCTAACAGCCTGCGCCACTTGCCTAGGGAGCCACGCCATGACATCTAACCCAACGCCTATTGTTGTAGAGAACCCTTGGGAATGGCTGCGTGCATTTACCGATGCGCGTATCGGCTTGGGCCGGGCGGGCATCAGCCTGCCTACCGGTAAGCTGCTGGAGTTTCAATTGGCCCACGCTCAGGCGCAGGATGCGGTGCATGCCCCGCTGGATGTCGAAGCGCTGGCTCAGCAGTTGCAAGAAGCCTTTGCGCTTGAACATGAGCCGCTTCGCTTGCACAGCCAAGTGGAGGACCGCGCCATGTATCTCCAGCGCCCCGATGTTGGCCGCCGGTTGAATGATGGTTCGCGGGAGCGCTTACACAATGCCCAAACGTCGCCATCACGTGTGGATCTGGCTGTGGTGATCGTCGATGGGCTTTCTGCTCTGGCGGTCCAGCAGAACAGCCAGCCATTTTTAAAAGCGCTGTATCAGCAGTTTGAGCAGGATAACGCTGAGTGGCAGTTAGCGCCGCTCGCTATCGTCGAGCAGGGCCGGGTGGCGATTGGTGATGAAATTGGCGCGCTGCTCAATGCCGATGCGGTACTGGTGATGATCGGTGAGCGACCCGGGCTTAGCTCGCCGGATAGCCTCGGACTTTACATGACTTGGGCGCCCGAGCCGGGGCTTAAGGATGACCGGCGCAACTGCATTTCCAACGTGCGCCCAGCGGGCTTGAACATGCAGAAGGCAGCCCGGCGGCTCTTTTTACTGCTTAAAGACGCCCGTAAGCTGAAAATATCGGGCGTTAAATTAAAAGATCGCAGTGAAGATGGCGTATTTGAAGACAGTGTACTTGAAGACAAGGTACTTGAAGGCGACGCAGCCGCTCCGGGCGCAACGAAAAACTTTTTGGTCGCTGATTAGCGCTTATGCCGCACGACGTGACGAGGCTACTCACTTATTCAATAAAGCGCCTTTGCTGAATGGCTTCATGGCGTTTCATCCTATAGGCTGATCAAAAAGCGACAAGAGTCCCGCTTGTGAACACCACGCCTGCCTATCGCTTGGCCGCGACCATTTTGCATGGCTTTGAAGCGTACCGTACCCGCTTTAAAGCGATCACCCTGGATGCACAACGCCGCTTTCAAGAAGGTGCCTGGCGGGAGAGCCAGCAAGCGTCCATTGCGCGGATTAATCTCTATCAGCAGCAGGTGGATGACGCGGTTGAGCGTCTCAAGCGTACGTTTTCAAATGGGTTATTAACCCATTGCGAGGTCTGGCGTGAAGCGCGTAGCCACTATGCCGAGCTAATTCGTCCGCGGCGGGATGTTGAACTGGCCGAAACCTTTTTTAACTCGCTCTTTTGCGCCATTTTCAAGCATCGCCATATTCGCAATGAGTGGATGTTTGTGATCAGCTCACGAAAGAAGGCCGCGCAGCGTTCAGGCATTGAATTGTGCCGACGCCGTTCCATTGATGGGGATTGGCAGGCGGCCCTGCGCTGGGCACTGGAAGGCGCTGCCTTGCACAACCCGTTTGCCGATATGGCACGAGATACTCGCTTGGGTGCCGCACTATTAAACAAAACGTTGCCAGACACTATATGGCAGGCCAGGGACGCCGCTATAGAGCTGCTCCACAGCGTTTTTTACCGCAATAAAGGGGCATACCTGGTGGGGCGAATCACCGGCGGCGGGGAACAAGTGCCACTGGTCTTGCCAGTACGCCACCAGGAGCATGCCGAGCAGAACACTGAGGGCGTCCCCCGGCTTCATCTGGATACCGTACTGATTACGCCTGACGATGTAGCCATTATCTTCTCGTTCAGCCGGGCGTATTTTCAGGTGGATGTCGCGGTGCCGAATGAGTGTGTGGGTTACCTGCAGCGCTTAATGCCCCATAAGCCAGCCGGTGAGCTTTACGCGGCCATTGGCTTTTTTAAACATGGTAAAACCGAGTTCTTTCGCGCGCTTAATCAGCAGGTCGCCAAGCGCGAGGATGTGTTTATTATCGCCCCCGGCGTGCGCGGGATGGTAATGGCCGTGTTTGTACTGCCAAGTGCGCGTACGGTATTCAAGATCATTAAAGACGAGTTCGACCCTGCCAAGGACGTGACACCTGATATCGTGCGCGAAAAGTATCATTTGGTGAAGCGCCACGACCGGGTAGGCCGCATGGCCGATACTCAGGAATTTTCTAACTTCACCGTGCATAACGACCATTTCGCCCCGGAATGCTTGGCTCACCTGTTGGAAGTTGCCCCCTCTACCGTGTCGCTGAAGGGCGAGAAAGTCGTCATCAAACACTGTTATACCGAGCGCATGATGACGCCGCTGAATATCTATCTGGAGCAGTGTGACGATGAGGCGCAGTTAGCGGTGCTCAAGGACTATGGCGATGCCATCAAGCAGATGGCCGCCGCCAATATTTTTCCAGGCGATATGCTGCTCAAAAACTTTGGCGTTACGCGCCAGGGGCGGGTGATTTTTTACGACTACGATGAGGTGTGTTACCTCACCGAGTGCCACTTTCGCGCTATCCCGGCCTCGAGTGGTGACGATTACCTGAGCGGTGGAAATGAAAGCTTCTCCATTGGCCCGAATGATATCTTTCCCGAGGAGTTTGGCCCGTTCATGTTTGCTAACCCGGAGCGGCTGCGGGTGTTTAAACAGCTTCACCCGGAGCTGTTTGAGGTTAGCTACTGGCAGGGCCTGCAGCAGGCCATTGTCGATGGCCGTATCATTGACGTGTACCCTTGTGGAAACGAGCAGCGCTTTGTAGACGCTGAACAGTAACCGCGGTAAAGCAGCGAGGTAATCATGACGACAGCGCGCCATCTGGTGGTATTTACCGGCTCGGGGATCAGCGCCGAAAGTGGTATCAAGACATTCCGCGCAAGCGATGGCTTATGGGAAGACCACCCGGTTGAAGAGGTGGCAACGCCGCAAGGCTGGCAGCGCGACCCCCAGCGCGTACTGACGTTTTATGATCAGCGCCGAGAGCAGATTCGCAGTGCCCAACCCAATGCCGCGCACAGGGCGCTGGCAAGCCTGGAGAAGGCGGGGTTCAAGGTCACCGTTATCACTCAAAATATTGATGACCTACATGAGCGGGCAGGTTCCAGCGATGTGATCCATTTGCATGGCGAAATTTTAAATGCCCGCTCCAGCGCGGATGAACGCATGCGCTATCCGCTCGTTAAAGGCGGTATTGCGTTGGGTGATCTGTGCGATAAGGGCAGCCAGCTGCGCCCTGACGTGGTCTGGTTTGGCGAGGCCGTGCCGCTGTTTGAAGAGGCCTGCGAACTAGCCAGCCAAGCGGATTTTTTGCTGGTCGTCGGAACCTCGCTTGCGGTGATGCCCGCCGCCTCGCTGCTCTCGTATATCGACTACGACACGCCCTGCGCACTGGTTGACCCGGATGCCGATGCCTTAAGCCCAC
Organism: Halomonas sp. AOP22-C1-8; assembly: GCF_052378905.1. Taxonomy (NCBI): domain Bacteria; kingdom Pseudomonadati; phylum Pseudomonadota; class Gammaproteobacteria; order Oceanospirillales; family Halomonadaceae; genus Halomonas; species Halomonas sp. AOP22-C1-8. The sequence continues at coordinate 16,643 of NZ_JBQSYD010000015.1, forward strand.
CCGGTGTACTGGCGATTAATGCCTCTGCCGGGGAGGGCGTGCCCGCCCTGGTAGAGCGCTGGAAAAGAGAAGGTGCGCTAACACTGCCTTAACGCTTTAGCCTGACAAGCGGGGTGACGATTTCAGAAACCAGGCCTTCATGACATCAGTAATGTGGGTTAGCTGCTGCTCAGAGGTAATATAGGCGGGCATGGTATAGAGCCAGCGCCCAATCGGGCGTAGCCAAACACCCTGCTCGCGAGCAAATGTGGCAACGCCTGTTAACGCTGTTTCCGAGTGCGCTTCAATAACGGCCGTGGCACCCAGTACGCGTACATCGGCAACCTCTGGGTGCGCCATGAGCGCTTGATCCTCCAGTAAGGCGCGGCACAGTAACCGGTTTAAGAGCGCTATTTTTCCAGGATAGTTTTCCTCTTCAAATACCGCCAGGCTTTCCAGCGCTACCCGGCACGCCAAGGGGTTGCCCATAAACGTTGGGCCGTGCATAAAAGCATGCTGTGCGCTGTCACCGATAAAAGCGTCGTGAATGCGGTCGGTCGCAAGCGTGGCGGCGTGGCCCAAATAGCCGCCAGTTAGCCCTTTGGAAAGCACCATGATATCCGGGCTAACGTGGGCGTGATCGGCGGCAAATAATTTGCCGGTGCGGCCAAACCCCGTGGCAACCTCATCAAAGATCAGCACCACGTTAAATGCGTCACACAGGGCCCGGGCGCCGCGCAAATAATTCGGGGAGGTCATGTTCAGCCCACCTGCAGCCTGCAGCAGCGGCTCCATCAGCAGCGCAGCAATGTCCTGATGGTGACGTTCAAGCACCTCGCCTAGCGCATCTAAATCGGCGGCTACCTGCGCTTGCGTTGCGTTAAAAGGAGCGGTTGGCGCAGGCGCAAAATGGTGCTGAGGCAGCAGGCTTGAAAACAAACTGTGCATGCCTTCTTCTGGGTCGCACACGGCCATGCAGCCCGTGGTATCTCCGTGATAGGCCTTCATTAGCGAGAGCATTTTGCACTTTTTCGGTTGCCCGGTAAGCACGTGGTACTGCAGCGCCATTTTCATCGCCACCTCCATGCCTACCGAGCCGCTGTCAGAGTAGAAGACGTGATTAAGCCCGTCGGGCGTGACGCGCACCAGCTCACGCGCCAACTGGTCGGCAGGGTCATGGGTGAGCCCGCCGAGCATCACATGGCAGAGTGTTTCCGCCTGCTCGCGAATGGCCGCCACCAGGCGCGGATGGCCGTAACCGTGAATCATGCACCACCAGGAGCAGGTAGCATCCAGCAGGCGCTCGCCGCTTTCCAACTCAAAATAGGCGCCGCTACCGCCGACCACCCTGGGGGCGGGCGGTTGGGTTTTAAGGTGTGCGTAGGGGTGCCAGACTGGCGAGTTCATAATTCCTCCAACGAGAGATAGCGGTGGGCGGTGGCCGCATCGGGCGTTGTCAAATGCGGCACAATGCCCAGGCAGGGCGCTGCCAGCCTGGCGTTAAGGTGGGCCATGTTGGCTGTGAAACGGGCAGTATCCGCCGCAAAGGCGGGGTCAATCACACTGCCTGCCCAGCCCGCAAGCGTCAGACCGTCGGCGCGAATGGCATCGGCCGCTAAGCGGGCATGGTTCAGGCAGCCGAGCTTTAAACCAACCACCAGGATCACCGGCAGCCTCAGCGCGATGGCGATGTCGGCAAAATCCTCCTGTTCGTTGATCGGCACGCGCCAGCCGCCCGCACCCTCAATCAGAGTGAACGCCTTGGGCGTCTGGCCAAGGGTGTCGCGCAGGCAGTGGGCAACCTCAGACACGCTTAGCCTCTGGCCTGCCTCCTGTGCGGCCAGGTGAGGTGCTATCGCAGGCTCAAAGGCCATTGGGTTAACCGTGGCGTAGTCAACCGGCGGTTCACACTGCTGCTGCAGTGCCAGCGCATCGCCATTGCGCAGCCCTTTCGTCGTTAGCGAGCTGCCAGAGGCGATGGGCTTAAGCCCTAAGGTGCTCAACTGCTGGCATCGGGCGGCATAAAGAAGCGCGCTTCCGACCAGCGTTTTTCCCGCATCGGTGTCGGTGCCGGTAACAAAAAAGCGCTTCATCGGGGTTTCTCCAGCTGCAGGTTCAGGCAGTGATAGCTGACCGGAAGCCCTTGGCGCTTACGAAGCTGCTCAAAGCGCGTGGCAGCCGCTGCCAGGTCCGCCCGGGTGAGCATGGCGTTGGGCCTGGCCACTTGTGCGCCAACCCCCTTGATGGAAGCCATAACGGCCTTGATGTCAGGATAAAAGAAGGTTTCCACGCGGGTCGCTTGGTGAGTGCAGCGCAGGCCGCTTTCGTGAATAGCATCGTTAACCAGGCGGTAGGAGGGCGTCGTTAACAGCGCGCTTGAGCGCTGCCAGGCGAAAGCCACTTCGACCAACGTGCCGGGTAATAGCGTACTGATGTACGCCAGGCCACCTGGTGCCAGCACTCGATACAGCGACTGCATGACGGCCAGAGTGTCGCGGCACCATTGAATGGCCAGGTTGGAAAACACCAGGTCGAATAGGTAACAAGGGATGGGCAACGACTCGGCACTGCCTGGCTGCCAGGCAATGTGGTCGCCGTGGCGCGAGCGAGCGTGCTCCAGCATGCCCGGCGCAATGTCCAGCCCCGTGACGTGTCCATGGGGGTAGCGTTCGGCTAGCCGCTGCGACCAATAGCCAGTGCCGCAGCCCAGGTCGAGTATATGGCTAGCCTCAGAGGGCAAGTCGTTCCATAGCGTTTCACCGATATGGCGTTGGGCGCTGGCCAGTGCATCGTATTGCGGTGCTGCCCGGGAAAAAGCGTGCGCCACTCGGGCCTGCCAGTCGGCGCTGGGCCGCCGTAACTGAGGGGGGATCGAACTCATGCCATTTCCCTGGCAGATAGCGCAGCAGCTTGAGCGGCGAGCAGTGACGCCAAACGCGCTGGCTGCGAGAGCATTGGGCAGTGGCCGCCGCGTTCAAGTGTTAGCGTCCGCTGGCACTCAATAGCGCTGATCAGTGGGTCATGCTCGCCCACCAGATGAACCACCGGGCATGGCGATGTGTTAAGACGTCGACGATTATCCAGCGTGGCCAGCCAGTGAAGGCCTGCAGAAAGCGTGGTGCGGTCTGCCGGGGGCGTACTGCCAAGCAGGGCACGCAGCTGTGCGTGAACCTGATACGGTGCGGGCTCTCCTTGAGCCTGCCAGCGCAGAAAGTGACGCCACGCAGCATCGCCACGGTGCGCAAAGATGGCCTGGAAGTCGGCAAGCGCTGCTGACGTCGCGCTATCCGGCGTGCAGAACCTGGCACCTGCTCCCAGCAGTAGTAGCCCCTGGGGCGCAGGAAGATAATCAAGCAGCGCCGTCGCCAGCAGGCCGCCCAGCGACCATCCGACCCAAACCGCATCGCTGGGCAGACGGCTTGCCATGGCCGTGGCAAGCTCACTCAGGGAAGCGTTGGCAGGCAGTGCAGGAACCTCGCCGTAACCAGGCCAATCAACGGCGGCGACCTCGACGTTGGCGGGCCAGTAAGGGTGCAGCGGCCGCCAGATGCGCCGGTCAATTCCCCAGCCTGAAAGCAGTACCAGGCGCGTCATAATGCCTCCAAGTGGCAGGCCGCCAGCGTTTCGAGAAGTCGGTCGATATCACTACGCGAATGGCGAGCGCTGAGCGTAATTCGCAGGCGAGACTCAGCCCTGGGCACGGTGGGTGGACGAATTGCGCCAACGTCAATTCCCGCTTGATACAGCTGTTCGGCCCACTGCAGCACGCGCGACTCGCCTCCCAGATACAGCGGTTGAATGGGCGTGCGCGATTCACCCAGCGGCAGGTTCAGCCGTAGAGCCTCTTCACGAAAGTAGTCTATATGACGCGCAAGGCGCAGGCGGTGCTCGGGCTCGCGCTGGACAATCGCAAGCGCTTCCAGCGTCGCGGCGCTAACGCCGGGCGGCTGTGCGGTGGTATAGATATAGCTTCTGGCGAACTGGGTCAGATGGTCGATCAACTGTGCATCGCCTGCAACAAACGCACCGGCCGTGCCCAGCGCTTTGCCCAGTGTACCGACCAGAATCGGCACCTGGTCACTTCCCCAGCGTGTGCCCACACAGCCGCTGCCGTTATTACCTATAAGGCCAAGGCCGTGGGCATCATCAATCATTAGCCAGGCAGCATGCTGTTGGCTTACCCGCACCAGCGCTTCAATGTCGGCCACATCGCCATCCATGCTGAAGACACCGTCGCTAACCACTAGCTTGTGGGTACAGCGGCTGCGCGCCAGCAGGCGGCTCAAGTCGTCACTATCGTTATGGTGGTAGCGCCGTGAGCGGGCGCCGCTCAGCGCGCTTCCATCCAGCAAGGAGGCGTGATTGAGCCGGTCGTGAAAAATGGCCGTGTGGGTATCGGCCAGCGCCTGTAGCACGCCCAGGTTTGCCATATAGCCGGTGGAGAACAGCACGGCTCGCTCGCGGCCTGTCCAGGCTGCCAGGGCGTCTTCCAGGGCATCGTGAATCGCGTGGTGGCCGTTCACCAGATGCGATGCGCCAGCCCCGGCGCCAAATCGGCGAGCGCCTTCGGCTTGGGCAGCCTGAACGCGAGGGTCGGTTGCCAGGCCAAGATAGTCATTGTCTGCGAAGTTCACCAGGTGTGGCTGTCGGGTACGCCGAGTGCGCCACTGCTGGGCGTGCTGACGAACCGCTCGCGCATTGGCCAGACGTTGATGCCACGCCTCAGACACTGGCATCCACCGCAAGCTCAGCGACGCGCTGGTTAAGCTGCTGCTGAGCCAAGCGCTCACTTTGCGCGGCCTCGCTTTCACAGGTTTCGCGCGTTTCTGGATGCAGGCCTAGCTTGGCAAACAGGGCGCGGTCGCGGTCGGCTTGGGGGTTGCTGGTCGTTAGCAGCTTGTCGCCGTAGAAGATGGAGTTGGCACCGGCCAGAAACGCCAGCGCTTGGGTGGATTCGCTCATCTGCTCGCGCCCGGCGGAAAGCCGTACATGGCTTTGGGGCATCATGATGCGCGCGACGGCAATGGCGCGGATAAACTCCAGCGGGTCGAGGTCTTCCACGTTCTCAAGTGGCGTGCCGGGCACTTTGACCAGCATGTTAATCGGCACCGATTCCGGGTGCGGGCTGAGTTTGGCCAGTTGTTGCAGCAGGGCGCTCCTATCCTGAGCACCTTCCCCCATGCCCAAAATGCCGCCGGAGCAGACCTTCATGCCCGCCTCACGAACAGTCGCCAGGGTTTCCAAGCGGTCACTGTAGGTGCGCGTGGTGATGATTTCGCCGTAGTAGTCGGGAGACGTGTCCAGGTTGTGGTTGTAGTAATCAAGCCCGGCGGTTGCCAAGCGGGTAGCCTGTTGGTCGTTGACCATGCCCAGCGTCATGCAGGTTTCAAGCCCCAGCGCCTTTACCTGGCGGACCATCTCTTCGACAACGAGCAGGTCCTTGTCCCGGGGGCTGCGCCAGGCTGCGCCCATGCAGAAACGGCTGGCGCCAGCTTGCTTAGCGGCCTGGGCCTGTTCCACCACCTTTTCGATTTCCAACAACTTCTCTTTTTCAAGCTGTGTGGTGTAGTGGCCCGATTGCGGGCAGTACTTACAGTCTTCGGGGCAGGCGCCGGTTTTAATCGACAGCAAGGTTGATACCTGGACCGCGTTAGGGTCGAAATGCGCTCGATGCACCTGCTGGGCCTGGAACAGCAAATCGTTAAATGGCAGGGCAAACAGGGCGTTGATTTCTTCAAGCGTCCAGTCATTGCGTGGGGCAGCAGTCGCGATCATTGGTAAACCATATTTATATAAAGAGTTGACAAGACTCTAGCGACGAAGCGTTTGTTGTGTCAACTATGAAAGTTAAAAAGGTTTACGGTGGTGATGGATTCGTCAACGATCAAGCACTGCTTTATACTCTGCGCCCTTTTTCATCCTGTTGACTACCTTTGGAGCGCGGATGCCTGCCTCAACTGAATGTGATTCTGTCACTGGTCATCCTCGCCCACCGCGTCGAGAGTTCAAAGCGCGGGGCAGTTTTGTCATACGCTGTGAGGGCTGCAATTTGCCCGCGCTAAACTGCCTTTGCCCGTACCAGGTGAAGGCCGAAAGCCACGCCCAGGTATGGCTGCTGACGCATCCGTTGGAGCACCATAAGCCAACCAATACGGGCCGATTGATAGGGGACGTGCTGGCGCAAACGCAGGTATTTACCTGGTACCGAACGGCGCCGGATGCTCAGTTAACCGAGCTTTTGGCAGACCCGCGCTACGTGCCCTTTGTCATCTTCCCGGATGACCAGCCCGATTATGCCGACCGTGTGGTGGGAATGGACGCCGTACACAGCGCCATACAGGCGTCGCGTATTCCTGTGTTTATCATTCTGGATGGTACATGGCGGCAGGCACGGCGCATGTTTCGCAAGAGTGCGTACCTGGATGCGTTGCCGGTATTGCCGTTACATACCGAACGCGAAACCCGCTACCGGCTGCGTAAGCCCGCCTCGAAAGCGCATTTATGTACGGCAGAAGTGGCCATTGAGCTGTTGCGCCAAGGGGGCGACAACAACGCGGCGGCCGTGCTGGATGACTACTTCGATGTGTTTAACGATAGCTACGCCGCCAGCCGGTTCTACAAGAAAATTGCAGAACCCACTGAGGCAATGACACGCCTGTTAGCACGAAAGGAAGAGTTTGAAGAGTTGGAAGAGAGTCGCTAGCGGGCAGCGCCGGGTAGCCAACGCAGGAGTATCTTGCGCACCCAGTACCAGCGGTTAATCAGCAGGGCGGTAAAAATTAGCCCGCAGCCGAGTAGCTGTAGCGGCGCCATAACTTCGCCAAACCACCAAGCGGCAAATAATGCGGTCCATACCGCTTCCAGCATCAATACCACCGAGGCGTGGCTTGGCGTGGTCATTCCCTGGGCGGTAATTTGCAGGAAAAACCGCAGGGCGCTTGCCAATAGAACACTGGCCATAAACCAGCCCAGAATAGACGTGTTAAGCGCCACGGGCTGGCGCTCAAACATAAAGGACACCAGGGTTAATACGGTGCCCACGGATAACAGCTGAAGTGTGGTGAGCGGTAGGGCGGCTACGTTTCGCACGACGCGGGTATTAATATTGATGAGTAACGCAAAGCAGAGTGCTGCGCAGACCATCAAAAGCTGGCTGGTTTCTACCTTGAAACCAGCATTAAGGGAGAGTAATGCGAAGCCCAGCAGGGCAACGGGCAGGGCGATCCAGGTGGTGCGTGGTGGTCTGTCGCCAAACAGCAGCTTGGCAACGATAGGCACCAGCAATATCCCCAGGCTATTGATAAACGCACTTTCGCCCAGGTGATTTGACGTCGCAAGCCCCATGATCCAGAAGCCAATGGCGCCGCTAAACAGAAAGCCCACAAAAATACCGCGCCGAATACGCCGTGCTGGCATAGCGCTTAAGGCGGGCCAGGCAAAGCCCAGCAGGATGAGCCCAGCCAGCAAAAAGCGTGTGCCGATAAACAGCAGCGGCGGCATACCGGCTAGCGCTTCCTTGGAGAAAATCCATCCGCCCGCCGCTAGTATGGTTACCAGCAACAGCAGGGCATCTGCCTGCCAGGGCGAACGCTTAAGCGTACTCACGCCGCACCACTACCAAACAAGGCACCTGCAATTCGAAAGCCTGCGACCCAAGTGCCCACGGCTGAGCCGAGCGTGGCGAGGATAAATACCAGCAGCGTGCGCGACACCCGGTTTTTCCACCACCCTTTGAGGTGGGTGACATCCTGACGTAGCGAGGCGAAGTCGCGCACCTTGGGCTTGCGCATGTAAAGCTCCACCCCGGCGGCGACAAAACCGGCCCCAATCGTTGGATTAAGCGAGGTAAGCGGGGCGGCAAAGAAAGTGGTAATAACGGTGACCGGGTGGGCAAGCGCAATAATGGTCGCCCCGCCGGACAGAATCCCGTTGATCAAGAACCACTCCAGCACCAACTGCCAACCCAAGTCGGTATTGCGTGAGAAGCCAATACCAAAGCCGGTAATGACCAGCGCGGTAATCAGCCACGGCAAGGCTTTCCAGAGTTTGGAGGGCGGCGGTGAAGCTTCCAACGCTTCGCGCTCTACCGTTGGGTTCTCGGGTAATGGTGCTTCCAGGTGCTCAACGGTGCCTTTCAGGTGGCCAGCGCCCAGCACCACTAACACGTTCTTGAAGCGCCCAGGTGGCGCCTGTTCGGCAAGACGTAGCACCATGTAGCGGTCGCGCTCGCGAATCAGTGGGGTGTAAAGGGCTTCAGATTCAGCGGCAAACTCGCTAAACGTGGCTTCCAGCATATCGCCTTCTTTTAGCTTTTCGATCTCTTCCTTGGATACGTCCTGGCGCGATAGTACGCTGCCAATCAGGCCTGAAAAGAGTGAAAAGCGTTGCCACCAGGGCACGTTGCGGTAGATGCGCTTAAGCGTTATCCCGACATCGCGGTCAACCAGTAAAAGCGGCAAGTTACGGTTACGGCACTCTTCAAGCGCGGCGCGCATCTCGGCACCTGGCTCAATGCCGGACTGCTCAGCGATGCGTTGTTGAAAAGCGCCCAGTGCCAGGCTTGCCGCGACCATGCCCGCTTTGCCCTGCTTGAATACCTGGAAAAGGTCCTGCTCACCCATGGCATCCGGGTTCGTCATGCTGTGATGGCGAGCGTCGCACAGCTCAATCGCTACGGCGTCATAAAGCCCGCTGTCAGCCAGCATTCTTACATCGTCAGCACTTTGTGCCGACACGTGCGCCGTACCCAGCAAGGTGTAGGTAGTGCCGCCCACGGTAACCGTTTTCAGCGGCCCGCTAGTGGCGGGTAGTGCGTCAGGCGCCGTGGCTAGCGGGGTGGTGTCGTCTTGGGTCATTAAAGTGTCTCAATTAAAATAGTAAACGGCATCATCCGAATTAGCGCCGCCAAAAAGCGGGCGTAAATAACACTAACACGGTAAAAATTTCCAGGCGGCCCAGTAGCATGGCAAGCACCAGTATCCATTTGGCAAGATCAGGTAGCTCGCCGTAGTTCCCGCTGGCTTCTCCGAGCGCCGGGCCAAGGTTATTAAGCGCTGACCCCACAGTCGACCAAGCGGTGACCTGATCCACGCCGGTCGCCATAACGCCCATCAGCATTAAAAAGAACAGCATGACGTAGGCGGAGAAGAACCCCCAAACAGCCTGGGCGATGCTGTCGGGTACACTCACTTTGCCGACTTTAACCGCGATAACCGCATTGGGATGGATCAAGCGCATAACCTCGCGCATGCCCTGTTTGAGAATCAGGATGATCCGGATGACCTTCATCCCCCCCGCCGTTGAGCCTGAGCAGCCGCCCACAAAGGCGGCAATAAACAGTAAAAAAGGGATGGCGCCAGGCCAGGCCGAGAAGTCAGCGACGGAAAAGCCTGCTGTGGTCGCGATGGATACCACCTCGAAAAGCGCGTATCGCAAGCCGCTTAGCGTATCGTAGGTGTGTGTCAGCCACAGGGTAATCGCGGTAATCGTGACAAGCCCTGCCAGAAACAGCATTAAAAAGCGCGCTTCCGGGTCTTGAAAGTAGTGCAGCAGACGTTTTTCACGCCACGCGATAAAGTGCAGGCTAAAACTAAACGCAGAAATGAGTATAAAGGCTGCGCAAATCAGCTCAATCGCGGGGCTATTGAAGTAGCCGATGCTGGCATCGTGAGTAGAAAAGCCACCAATCGCCACGGTAGAGAAACTGTGCCCCAAGGCATCAAACCAATCCATGCCGGCCAGCATATAGGCCACCATGCAGGCCATGGTGAGAGTGGCGTAGATGTACCAAAGCGCTTTAGCCGTTTCGGTAATTCGTGGTGTTAGTTTGGAGTCTTTCAGCGGCCCTGGAATTTCGGTGCGGTAGAGTGCCATGCCGCCGACCCCAAGCGTAGGCAGAATCGCGACGGCCAGCACCACAATCCCCATCCCGCCAAGCCACTGCAACTGTTGGCGATAGTAGAGAATCGACTTGGGCAAAAAGTCGATCCCCGTAATCACCGTGGCGCCTGTCGTGGTCAGGCCTGAAAACGATTCAAACACCGCATCGGTAATGCTCAGCGAGGCATCGCCAAACAGCATCAGCGGTAGCGAACCAAACAGCGCCAGGACCGTCCAGAACATCGCCGCGATTAAAAAACCATCACGGATGCGTAGCTCTTTGTGGGCACGGCGATTGGGTAGGTACAAGGTTAAGCCGGTGATCACCGTAATGGCGATACCGATCATAAATGCGTACCAGACCCCATCGCGAAACCACAGGGAAATCAAAATGGGGGGGAGCATCGTCAGGCTGAACAGCATCAGCAACAGCCCTAAAATGCGTAAAATGACCCGCAGACTCATGGTAGGTGCATGCTCCTAAAAGAACGTCAAACCGACCTGGAACATACGCTCGACATCGCGGATGCGGCGCTTATCGATCACAAACAGAATCACGTGATCGCCGCTCTCCACCGTGACATCCCCATGAGCGATAATGACGTCCTTGCCGCGCACAATCGCCCCGATCGTGGTGCCCTCGGGCAGGCCGATCTCGCGAACGGTACGACCGACAACTTTCGAAGAGTGTTTGTCGCCATGAGCAATGGCTTCAATGGCTTCTGCCGCTCCACGGCGCAGTGAATGCACATTGACGATATCGCCTCGGCGTACGTGGGTTAACAGGCTGCCAATCGTGGCCTGCTGGGGCGAAATCGCGATATCGATCTCGCCACCTTGAACGAGGTCTACGTAAGCGGCGTTGTTGATCAGCGTAAGCACCTTCTTGGCCCCCAGCCGTTTGGCCAGCAGCGACGACATGATATTGACTTCGTCGTCATTGGTCAGCGCGCAGAAAATGTCGCAGTCTTCAATGTTCTCTTCTTCCAGAAGCCGCTTGCTGGTCGCGCTGCCGTGAAGCACGACGGTGCGGTCAAGCCGTTCGGAGAGCGTGGTACAGCGCTCAAGGCTATGCTCGATAATCTTGACCTGATGGCTATGTTCCAGATGCTCGGCCAAGCGTTCGCCAATGTTGCCGCCGCCCGCAATGACGACGCGGCGAAAGCCTCGTTCGATTCGCCGAAGCTCGCTCATGACCGCGCGAATGTCTCTCCTGGCAGCAAGGAAAAACACCTCATCGTCGGCTTCAATGACCGTGTCGCCGCGGGGGATGAGGGGCCGGTTACGCCGATAAATAGCCGCGACGCGAGTATCCACGTTGGGCATATGACTGCGCAAAAAGGCCAGGTCCTGACCCACCAGTGGCCCGCCATACACCGCTTTGACCGCCACTAGCTGCACCAGACCATCCGCAAAGTCCAGCACCTGCAACGCACCGGGGTGCTCAATCAAGCGGCGGACGTGATCGGTGACCACCTGTTCGGGGCTGATCAATACATCAATGGGGATCGCTTCGTGGGCAAAAAGCCCCTTGCGAGTCAGATAGGGCGTGGCGCGCACTCGGGCAATTTTAGTAGGCGTGCGGAACAGCGTATGCGCGACCTGACAGGCGATCATGTTGACTTCGTCGCTGTTGGTCACCGCAATTAACATGTCAGCATCTTCGCAGCCAGCCTGCCGCAGAACGATAGGGTAGGAACCCGCGCCGGTGACAGTGCGAATATCGAGCTTGGTGTGCAGCTCGCGCAGCTTATTGGCGTCGGTATCGACAACGGTGATGTCATTTTCCTCGCGAGCGAGGTGCTCCGCCAGGGTGCCGCCGACCTGGCCGGCGCCGAGAATGATGATTTTCATTACTGAGCATCGGTTCCATTGAAAGCGCCAGCGCAATAGGTAGCGTTGTATATCTAACGTAATGCGCTGCAATAAAGACGGCGGCCAGTGTAAACCAGCCGCCGTCGAAATGCAGGTAAGGATTATTCCAGCGTGAAACCGACTTTAACGGTGACCTGCCAGTGGGCCACGCGGCCGTCTTCAATATGGCCACGTGTATCGGTCACTTCTAGCCAGCGCATGTGCTGGATAGACTCGGATGCCTTGGCGATTGCATTCTGCACGGCTTCCTCGATGCCTTTCTCGGAAGAGCCGGTGATTTCTATGTGCTTGTAGGTGTGGTGAGTCATGGTATCTCCATCCTTAGTCATGAGTTCACTGCCTTGGCACCAGAACGCGCCTAGGCAGACTGCTTCTCAAGCCTGGCATAAAAAAAGCCGTCATGACGTCCTTGCTCTGGAAATAGCTGGCGGCCCTGACCGCTTTGGATACCCCAGGCCACATCGCTGGGCGTGGTCACTTTGGCATCAGGTGTGCGCGCCAGGAAGGCCTCGATCTGTTGGGCATTCTCCTCAGGCAGTACCGAGCAGGTGGCGTATAACAGCGTGCCGCCTTCGCGCAGCATGGGCCATAAATTGTCCAGTAGCTGCTGCTGTAGCTTGGCCAGCTTGCGGATGTCCTCTTTGCGTCGCAGTGTTTTGATATCCGGATGGCGCCGTATAACGCCGGTGCCCGAGCAAGGAGCGTCAAGCAGAATAGCCTCAAACGGTGTGCCGTTCCACCAGTCGCGCTGAGTGGCATCTACATTCTGAAGCGTGGCGGATAGACCCAATCGCTCTAGCGTGCTTTCTACTCGCGAAAGGCGTTGGTTATCGCTATCCAGGGCGGTCAGCGCAATATCAAACTGTTCAAGCAAGTGGGCCGTTTTGCCGCCAGGCGCGCTACAGGCATCCAATACCTGCGCACCGGGGCGAGGTGCCAGGGCTGGGCCAAGTAGCGCAGCACACAACTGGGCTGCCTCATCCTGTACGCTAACGTGGCCCTCGGAAAATCCGGGTAGCAGGGTGACATCGCAGGGCGTGTTAAGGGTAATGCCATCTGGCGAGTGGGCGCAGAGTTCACCGCTTAAGCCTTGTTCGGTCAGCCGTTCTATATAGGCTTCACGGTCATTGTGATGCTGATTTACGCGCAGCGTCATGGGGCCAGGCTGATTATTTGCCTCAACAATTGCCCGCCACTGCTCCGGCCAAGCGTTGCGTAGTGCGTCCAGCAGCCAGCGGGGGTGGGCCAGCGCAATACTCTCATCCTTATCAACGGCGGCCTGGAGTTCTTCAGACTCGCGCTGTAGGCGGCGCAGGCAGCCATTCAGTACGCGGGTCGCCCACTCTTTACCCAACAAGCGCGCGGCACCGGCGGTTTCGCCGACGGCCGCGTGGGCGGGAATACGCATATACAGCAACTGATAAATACCCAGCAGCAGCAGCGCGTGAATATCACTGTCACGCTTTTTAAAGGGCTGCTTTAGCAGGCTGTTAGCCAGCGCTTCCAAGCGTGGAAGCTGGCGACAGGTGCCAAAGCAGAGCTCTTTTAAAAGGCCCCGGTCACGGGCAACGACGCTGTTCTCATCCAACGCGGCCAGTGAGCCTTGCTGAGAAATAACCGGCGCTAACGCACGGGCGGCGGCGGCGCGCACGTCCTGGCCGCTATTGCCTGATGCGCGTTTACCGTGTTGTGAGCGTTGCTGGCTCATAAAGCGTCTCCTTGCTGGGATTCAGGCTGACCAAGGCGGTTACCGGGCGTCAATCGGGCATGGCGGGCATTGAGTAAGTCGCGCACAGCCATGGCCTTGCCGCCAGGAAGTTGGGCGCTGCTGATACATAAAACCTCGCGGCCTTCCGGGCCACAGGCAATACGCAGATGGTCTTCACCGTTTTCAAGCAGCGTGCCGGGCGGCGTTGCGCCCTGTTCACCGGCTGCAACGCTTGCCATGAGTAAGCGTAAGCGGTCATCACCCATCTGACACCACGCCACCGGCCAGGGGTTAAAGGCGCGGATTTTACGCGCAAGGCGTTCAGCAGGCTGAGTGAAGTCCAGCTCGGCCTCTGCTTTGCTGAGCTTGGTGGCGTAGGTAACGCCTTCTTCCGGCTGGGGTGTCGCACTGGCGTTACCGTTGGCCAGTTTATCCAGCGCGCTGGTGAGCGCAGTGGCGCCTTGAAGCGCCAGGCGGTCATGCAGGTCGCCACCGGTGGTTTGCTCGGTGATCGGGGTGCGTACTTCGTGCAGCATGGCGCCGGTATCAAGCCCTGCATCCATTTGCATGATGGTAACGCCCGAGGCGTTATCACCGGCTTCAATCGCGCGCTGAATCGGGGCGGCACCGCGCCAGCGGGGTAGCAGTGAGGCGTGGACATTAATGCACCCCAGGCGCGGTGTGTCCAATACTGCCTGGGGCAGCAATAAACCGTACGCCACGACCACCATAATATCGGCGTTTAAAGCGGCAAGCTCCGCTTGAGCGGCCGGGTCTTTTAGCGTTTGTGGCTGGTAGACCGGAAGCGCATGCTCAAGAGCAAGCTTTTTAACGGGGCTTGGCGTGAGTTTGCGACCACGACCTGCCGGGCGGTCGGGTTGGGTATAAACCGCCACTACCTTATGTTTGCTAGCCAGTAGGGCCGCAAGGCTTGAGGCAGCGAAATCAGGCGTGCCAGCAAAAACAACGCGCAACTGTGACATGACAACAGGTACCTGGTAACAGGAGAAATGAGAAAGCCTGGGGCAACAATAAAGGCCGAGAAGCAGGGTATACAACGGCTGTTGTACCGTTGTATGGAGTACCAGGCTTCTCGGCCTTAAGCGTTATAAATACGCTCACTTACAAAACTTCTACAAAAACCGAAGTAAACTGTGCTAAAACGGGTGGCTGTTAAGCGTCGTCTTTCATCAGCTTATGACGTTTCTGCATTTTTTTCATGATGCGGTCGCGCTTTAGCGGCGAAAGATAATCAACAAACAGTACACCTTCAAGGTGGTCGTACTCGTGTTGAATGCAGTGCGCCAGCAGGCCGTCGGCCTCAAGCTCATACGCCTCGCCGTTACGGTCAAGCGCGTTGAGTTTTACCGTAAGGTAGCGCGGCACTTCCGCGTAGTGCTCGGGAATCGACAAGCAGCCTTCAGAAAGCGGCTCTTGGTCTTCGCCGACCGGCGTATAGCGAGGGTTGATCAGCACCAGCGGCTGCGAGTTATCTTCGCTTACGTCCATGACGACGATACGACGATGGACATCAATTTGGGTGGCTGCAAGGCCAATGCCACGCGCGTCGTACATGGTCTCTAACATATCGTCGACAAGCTGGCGGACCTCGTCGTCAACGGTTTCCACCGGTACCGCCTTGGTGCGCAGGCGCTCATCGGGGAATTCGAGAATAGGAAGTTTGGCCATGGGGATTACCGTCATCGTTAAGCTAAATCTTGGATAATCAGGCCGAATAGCGGCGGCCTGGTACTTTGCTAATCGCCACTATATCACGCTGGCAGCGCTCCTGGGCATCAGCACATGCGGTGAAGCGCCATGAAAATGATCGAAACATCCTCCACGGAGTACGGGATAGTGCTAGCCAACTTTATGCGCCGCGCGGCAAGACAAAACGCGCTTTGTGACGTGCTCAAGAGGGTAGTAAGCCTGCTGCCTGGGCTGTTAATAAGTCTTCACGCCGTTGGCGCTGAAACGCTGCCGGTGGTGACGCTTTCTCCCCAAATACGCACTTTGCCAATGCCCGATGGAGCGCTAGACGCGAGGGTAAGTGAGCTCGGCACACTCTCGCTTGAAAGCCTTAACGCTTTTTGGCGTGAACACCGAGTAATAGAAGCCGGAGTGCGCCAGCCTGAGATGGCCTATGTGTTGGCCGGCGAGCATCAGCGATTGATCAACGGTGCAGGTGACCGGATTTACGCCCGTGGCGCTATGCCGAGCCACGCACTGGAAAGCGTACCGAGCAACGTAACGAATAGAGCAACGACGGGCCTTGCCACCTTCGGTATTTATCGTCAGACACAGACCTATACCGCTGACGACGGCTCGGTGTTGGGGCAGGCGTTAAGTCACATCGGCGAAGCTCGCCTTGTACGCAGTGAGGGGGATATTGCCCTGCTGGAAGTGCTTAGCGCTCATCAAGAGGTGCGTAGTAACGATCTTATTCTTGCCCTGGAACCCGATGCGCCTCGAACGGCGCTTCAACCCCGCTTGCCGAGCAGTGCAATAAACGGTCGTATTCTCGCCGTGCCCGGCGGCGTACGTTTTATAGGTGCCTTGCACATCATTGCTTTGGATGTAGGCGCGCAAGACGGGCTGGAGCCAGGGCATCTGCTTCAAGTGAACTCGCCCAGCGAAACTGTTTTCGACGCGCGTCGCCAGGTAGTAACGCCGTTGCCAACGACCCCAGCGGGCTGGGCAATGGTAGTGAAGCCTTACCAGCAGGTGAGTTATGCGCTGGTGATGCAAGCGTCCAGCATGCTGGAAGTGGGTGATCGTGTGGTGACTCCGGAATTATAACGCAATGGGGATATTCAGCATGCACGTTGAGGAGCGTCGATGAATACCAGTGAGTGGTTAGTGGTCAACGCCTTGCCGGGCATGGGCGCACTGCGCATTACCCAGATGGTGGCACGCCAGCCGCGCTGGCCGGAAGGCTGGCTGGCAACACTGCCCGCTAACGCCGCCAGTGCCTTACGGCTGTGGCTTGAACACCCCGAGCGCAGCCCGCTTCAGCGATGCGTAGACGACGCGCGGGCATGGCAGCAGAGCGGACCAGCGCGACATATTCTGCATCGTCACCACCCGGCCTGGCCTGAACTGCTCAACGAGCTACCGGACCCGCCCACCATTCTTTGGGCCCAAGGGGATTTACAGGCGCTTGAAGGGCCAAGGATTGCCATGGTGGGAACCCGCAAACCCACCTCGGAAGGTAATGCCAATGCCCAGGGCTTTGCGCGGGAACTGGCTCGCCGAGGCTGGTGCGTGGTCAGCGGTATGGCGCTGGGCATTGATGGCATCGCTCAGCGCGCCGCGCTGAGTGCCGGTGGAAGCAGTATTGCGGTGTTAGGCTGTGGCGTGGACGTTATTTACCCGGCTCGACATCGCGACCTGCATGAGCAACTGAGCTGCGCGCCTGGCGGGCTATTGTTGTCAGAGCATCCGCCGGGCACCAAGGCGCGCCCTGCGTTCTTCCCGCGCCGCAACCGGATTGTGACCGGGCTTTCATTGGGTACGTTAGTGATCGAAGCCACCGAGAAAAGCGGCTCATTGGTGAGTGCTCGCTTGGCCCTGGAGCAGAACAAGGAGCTTTTTGCCCTGCCTGGGTCTTTGCACAATATTCAGGCTCAAGGCTGCCTGCACTTGTTGCGGAATGGCGCAACGCTGGTGCGCCATGTCGACGATATGCTTGAAGAGTTGCAGCAGTGGGCGGGTAGCTTTTTACCCGCGTCCGTGAAGGCTTCGTCTCCCCCTTCAGGGTCAATGGCGCCATCAAGCGAACCACTGCCTGATGAGCTGCTTAACGTTTTATCGGCAACGCCGGTGCCGCTTGATTCACTGGTTCAGCATACCGGGGAGTCTGTCAGCAGCTGCCAGCAGCGGTTATTGATGCTGGAGCTTGATGGATGGGTCGCTCAGCAGGTGGGTGGTTGGGTACGCTTACCCAGGCCATGATAGGATGTGAGCATTCTCTTATCGCTAATTGCTTGTAGAGCAGGAGAGCCAATGAAACCGGCTGTCGACCTCGAAGTTGCCATTCATGCACTGCATGCTGGCGGTGTTATTGCGTGCCCCACCGAAGCTGTGTGGGGGCTTAGCTGTGACCCGGATAATGATGAAGCGCTTACCCGGTTAATGCGCATGAAAGAGCGCGACCCTTCCAAAGGCATTATTTTGGTGGCGGCCAGTATCCAGCAGTTTCAGCCCTGGCTAAACCAATTGCCGCTTGAACTGCATGCTCCACTTGCGGCCAGTTGGCCTGGCCCTAACACCTGGCTGGTGCCGGATAATGGCCGCAGCCATGCGCTGGTTCGCGGTGCTCATCAGCGCGTGGCCTTACGCGTGACCGACCACCCCTTAATGAAAGCGTTATGCGAAGCGTTTGGCGGGCCACTGGTATCGACATCGGCCAATCGTGCGGGTGAGGCGCCTGCCATGAACGATGAAGAAGTCGCCACTATTTTTGGGCAGGAGGTCGCCGCGATAGTAGCGGGCGAGCTGGGCGGGAATCCACGACCCAGCACCATCCGTGATTTAGCCAGTGGCCAGGTAATGCGCGCTTAAATAGATAAGTAAACGGCTTAAGTACCAAGTGCTTAAACGCGCTATGGTGAAGATTACTGTGTAGTAAGAATTTTGAACGGGAGTCATCGTGGCGCACGAGCATTTAGACGACGTTAAGCAGTACCTGCTCGGCCTTCAAGACCGGCTGTGTGAGGGGCTGGCCGCGGCTGACGGTAAAGCTGCGTTTAAGGAGGACAGTTGGCAGCGTGAAGAGGGCGGTGGCGGACGCTCACGCGTGATTGAGCAGGGCGGTGTCTTTGAAAAAGGCGGCGTCAACTTTTCCCATGTGTATGGTGCTCAACTGCCGCCCTCGGCAACGGCAGCCCGGCCGGAGCTTGCCGGTCGCAGCTTTCATGCGGTTGGAGTTTCCTGGGTGCTGCATCCTGAAAACCCGCATGTCCCTACCAGCCACGGCAACGTACGCTTTTTTATTGCTGAAAAAGAGGGCGAAACGCCCGTCTGGTGGTTTGGTGGAGGCTTTGACTTAACGCCCTATTACCCGGTGCTTGAGGACGTGGTGCACTGGCACCAGGTGGCCAAAGCCGCCTGTGACCCTTTTGGCGATGATGTTTATGACCGCTATAAAGCGTGGTGCGATGAGTATTTTTATTTAAAGCACCGTGATGAGACCCGTGGGGTGGGCGGGCTGTTTTTCGATGATTTGAATGCTGGCAGTTTCGAGGAGTGTTTCGCCTTTCAACGCGCCGTGGGCGATAGCTTTTTAGAGGCTTACGTGCCGATTGTTAAGCGCCGCCAACAGGATGGTTGGGGCGAGCGTGAGCGAGCGTTTCAGCTTTACCGTCGCGGCCGCTATGTAGAATTTAACCTCGTATGGGACCGAGGAACGCTGTTTGGCTTACAAAGCGGCGGGCGCACCGAGTCAATTTTAATGTCGATGCCACCACTGGCGCGCTGGGAGTATGCTTATACACCTGCCCCTGGGAGTGCTGAAGCCACGCTTAATGATTACCTGGTGCCAAGAGACTGGCTCAACGTGTCGGATAGGGCTTAAACATCGTGATCCACAGAAATATAAAACAGAGCACAGGAACGAGTTGATGAGTGACCTTTACTGCGTATTGGGTAATCCCATTGAGCACTCAAAATCACCCCTCATTCATAACGAATTTGCCCTGCAAACACAGCAAAAAATTGAATACACAGCACAACTGGCGCCGTTGGATGGCTTTACCGATGCCTGGCGCACATTCGTTGATAAAGGCGGGCGGGGGGCCAATGTTACCGTACCCTTTAAGGAGGAGGCGTTTGCGCTCTGCGATACCCTGAGCAGGCGTGCCCAGCGGGCTGGTGCGGTGAATACGCTGATAGTCGGAGGTAATGGCCTTACTTACGGCGATAATACCGATGGCGTTGGCTTGTTACGCGACCTTGCATATAACCGTGTAGCACTTGCCGATAAGCGCATCCTGGTGGTGGGCGCTGGTGGGGCCGTGCGGGGAATTTTAGAGCCGTTACTCGCAGAAAAGCCTGGCGAGGTGGTGGTCGTTAACCGAACGGCTGAAAAAGCTCAACAGTTGGCCGACGATTTTGCTGATTTGGGCGAGATCCATGGCGGAGGGTTTAAGGCAGCTAAAGGCCCTTTTAGTGTCGTGATCAACGGAACCAGTGCCAGCCTAACGGGCGATTTACCCCCTCTGCCGAGTAACCTATTTGCAAACGATGCCTGGGCCTACGACATGATGTATGGCGCTACGCAAACGGTCTTCTTGAAGTGGGCAGGAACGCATGGTGCCCAGCGGTTGGATGGCCTGGGAATGCTGGTAGAGCAGGCCGCCGAAGCATTTTATCTATGGCGAAATGTACGCCCCGAGACGACCCAGGTACGCCAGATGCTGCGCAGAATGCTCAACGCGGGTTAGCCGCTTGCATGTGTTGATCAAAAAAAGGGCCGAGATGGCTCGGCCCTTTATCGTTACAAATTAAAGCAAAGGGTTACGGGCGCTGGCAGTTAGGCGTGTGCCCGCTGTTGCGCGCCTGCTCGTAGGTGGCAAGCGCTGTGTCCATATTGGCTTGTAGGCCCTCGATACGCTGCCCCTGGCTTGGGTGCGTCGACATCCAGGCCGGTGGCGCGCCACCGCCCGAGGCGGCCTGCATGTTTTCCCAGAGCGTAACGCTTTGACGCGGGTCAAAGCCTGCCTGTGCCATCAGGTCCAGGCCAATCACATCCGCTTCGCTTTCATGGCTACGTGAGAACGGCAAGGCAATGCCGTATTGCGCGCCCATGCCCAGCACGCCCATCAGCTGTTGTCCGCCAGGGGTTTGCATACCCGATGCGCTGGAAATAACCGAAAGCCCTAGCGACGTGGCGTTTTCGGTCGATGCCCGCTCATTGGCGTGGCGGGCAAGTACGTGACCAATTTCATGGCCTACCACGGAGGCCAGTTGATCCTGGTTGGTGGCAACATTCAGCATGCCGGTGTTGACCCCCATATAACCGCCAGGCAGTGCGAAGGCGTTGGGCTGTTCGGCTTCAAATACCCGGATTTGCCAGTCAAGGTTACGCTGTTCAGCCGGTAATACATCCACTATGGCGCTGGTGATGCACTGCACATAGCGGTGGCTTGCCTGGCCTGCGGTAGGAATATCCTGCTGGTACTGGGCGAATGCCTGCTGGCCCATCTCGTTAAGCTGGTCATCAGAAAGCAGCAATAATTGCGAGCGTCCGGTAGGGGACGTTGAGCAGGCCGCTAAAGAAGCGCATAGCGCAGTAACAGCAAAGGGACGAAGCCAACGCATGAGGTGATTTCCTTAAAGATGATTGAATTCCATGCACACAAGATAACCACTGTGCAGGGTAAATCAATCCCCTTGTTGTCACTTAATGCACTTGAGGACAGGGATTAAGGACAGGGATTGAGGCTAGGGATAAACGCTGAACTGAGCCGACATTTAACCAGATGACTTGACCACATGGAGCATTGGCTAGCCTCTGTTGCCATGCCTGGCAGAAACAGCTTAACGCTGAGGGATTAGCTGACCATCTTCACCCACATTAAGGCGAATGGTCGGTGTGAGCAGTCCCGCCGGTAGCGTCATGCCTAGGCCGCGTAAATCGCCCGGCGTGATCGCAAGCTCACTGCCTGCGGGTAGTTCGCCTTGAGAGGCGAGCTGCTGGACCAGGTTCAGCATTGGCGCCATTTTTTGGGCATCGGTGCCCAGGATATCAAATGCCACCGGCAGGCGTAGATTGGCGCCGTCGCCCGAGGTTAATGAAACATCCTGGGTATACTCCCCTTCCACGGGGTCAACACCTGGCATGTCCAGCGTCCAGTTAAAGCCTGACATGGCTACTGCCGGCATTCCCGCAGGTAGCCCAAGGCCCATCGCAAGCGTCGCCTGAACCGGCAGGCTACCCATGCCCAGGCTTGAAGCCAGCAGGCTGGTCAAATCGCTGGTGTCCAGGCCTGCGTCAACGGAGTAGGGGCCAATACGCACATCCTCCACGCCGAGTGAGGTAATGGCCAAGCGAAAGGCAAATAGCCCCGTTTGGGGGAGTGCAAGGCAGCCGGTAAGCAGGCTTGCCAAACTCAGCATCACAAGCCAGCGCCAGTGACGAACGGCATATAACATAAGGTTCCCTCCTGAGAAGGATGGTGGCGGCAAGCGCCGGGGAGCATGAGCGAGAAGCGCGGCTATTTGAGGGGCCGCGCTGGTTTCTGTCAAGAAAATTTGCACATGTTAGCTTAAAACAAAAAACGCCTGCTTAAACAAGCAGGCGTTATTACTGCGGGATAGCGCATAGAGCGTTTAGCGACGGCTTTTCCGCGCATCTTTGGTGCGGGTAAGCTCGCGCTTTTTGGCTTTCTCTTTATCACTGGCCCCGGCCATAGAGTCAAACGGGTTATCGCCTGAGCGGAACTCAAACCGCATGGGCGTGCCGCGCACCTTCAACACCTTACGGAAAGTATTGATCAGATAGCGGCGATACGCTTCAGGAACCGACGCGGTCTGATTACCGTGCACAACGATAATCGGCGGATTACTGCCGCCCTGGTGGGCCATACGCAGCTTAATACGCCGCCCGTTAACCATCGGGGGCTGGTGCTGGCTGACCGCATCCTGTAACAGGGTCGTCAACCGGTTGGTCGACCAGTGTGCGTTGGCCGCATTAAATGCCCGCTCAATGGAGGGGTATAAATCACCCACTGCGGTACCGTGCAGAGCTGAAATAAAGTGCATTTCAGCGTAGTCGGCAAAGCCCAGGCGGCGCTTGATATCGGCACGCATCTTGTCTTTTGCTTCGCTCTCCAGGCCATCCCACTTGTTGATCGCCAGTACCAGCGCACGCCCCGTTGTCAGCACGTAATCCAACAGGTGAAGATCCTGCTCAACTAGGCCGCTGCGGGCATCCAGTACCATCACCGCCACATGACACTCTTTAATCGCGTCAAGGGTTTTGATAATGGAAAACTTCTCGGCAATCTCGCTAACGTTCTTGCGGCGGCGAATACCGGCGGTGTCGATCAACACATACGGCTTGCCGCGGCGCTCGAAAGGAATCTCGATAGCATCACGCGTGGTACCGGCTTCATCGAACACCACGACACGATCTTCACCCAATAGGCGGTTGACCAGCGTGGATTTGCCCACGTTGGGGCGACCAATGACCCCAATGCGGATGCCTTTGGAACCGGTATCCGCTGGAATGCTGGGGTCGCGCTCGGGAAACGGCTCAAGCACGGTATCAATCAGCGTTGAAACGTTACGTCCGTGCGCGGCAGCAATGGCCCAAGGGTCGCCAAGGCCCAACTTCCAGAAGTCGGCCATGGCCGAGTGCTCTTCCAGACCATCGGTCTTGTTCACCACCAACCAGGTTTTTTTCTGGTTAACGCGTAGGTGGTTGGCAATCGCTTCATCCGCTACGTTAAGCCCGGCACGGGCATCGACCAGGAACAGGACAATATCGGCTTCATCAATCGCGGCAAGCGACTGTTCTGCCATCGCCGCATCAATGCCTTCCTCATCACCACTGATACCACCGGTATCAATCACCGTATAGGCTTTGCCGCCCAGCATGCCGTTGCCATACTTGCGGTCGCGGGTGAGGCCGGGAAAGTCGGCCACGAGTGCATCACGCGAACGCGTTAGGCGGTTAAACAGTGTCGATTTGCCCACATTGGGGCGACCGACCAAAGCAATGACGGGTGTCATGGAGTGACTTCCAGGGTTTCCAGACGACCATTGTCGGCCTGGACATGAATGGTGCTGCCATCAGTAATGGGGGACACGCTAATGCCGGATTTATGCACCCGGGTGCGGCCCACGATGTTACCTTCACGCGCGTCGATCAAATGGACATAACCTTCAAAATCGCCAACCACGATACGGCCATCAGCAAAGGCTGGGGCGGTAAGCCAGCGATCTTCAAGTTCATTGTTACGCCATATTTCTTGGCCATTTTCGGCATCAAGCGCGACGAGGTGGCTGTCGTCGGTAACCACATAAAGATAGTTACCCACCATCAGCGGTGAATGGCGGCTAGAGAGATTACTTTCCCAGAGTACGCTGCCGCGTGTGGCTTCCAGTGCCACCACGCGACCGTTGTAACTGGTGACAAACAGGCGGCCGTCAGGCGTAATCAGCGGCTGGCCGGCAATATCGACCAGTCGCTCAACTTCGCTACGGCCACTGGGGGTGGCGATTTGCATATCCCACAGCGGCTGGCCGCTACGGTTATCAAGCGTGGCCAGGCGTCCGTTTGCGAGGCCGACGAAAGTGACCGGGTCAATGACCATCGGCGTCCCGGTACCGCGAAGGGTAAGGGCAGGCTGAGAACTGGTATAAACCCAGCGCTCCTGGCCGTTGGTGCGGTCTAGCGCCGTTATCTGACCATCAACGCTTTGTACGACCAGCAATTGCTGGTTGGCTTGAGGCGCGGCCAGCACTTCGCTGGATACTCTGGAGCGCCAGCTGACGCTGCCATCGCGTTGATCCAGTGCAATTACTTCACCGTTGCGAGTGCCCAGGTAGACCTGGCCTGCAATCGCGGTCAGCGCGCTGGAGATCGGTGTATCAAGCTCTACGCGCCACTCACGATTACCGGTATTAGCGTTTAACGCCATGACCAGGCCTTGTGCATCGGCGGCAAAGATCGTGCTGCCTTCACGGGAAGGGGCGATAGGGTAACGCGCACGGCCCAGGCCGCTGCCAATATTCTGGCGCCACTGGGTGGTCAGATTTGATGTTTCATCAAAGCTACGCAGCTCTTTGGGCGTATACGCGGGTTCGCCTTTATTGGCACAACCTGCCAGTAGAGCAATGGCTACCGCACCTAGCGTCACGCGCATGATCTGTTTGGAAAGACGCAGATTCATCATTGTGTCGCCTCCTCGGCGCCAAGATCGTCAAGCTTGAATGGTACGCCGTAAAGCGTTTGGTCGAGGCTCTCCGCAAGTTCCAGCGCGTTTTGCCAAGCGCTCCGCGCCTGATCGGTTTGCCCCAAGGCTGCGTAGGCGTCACCGCGGACGTTGGCTTGCTGCGCCGCCAGGGCTTCGCTGATCGGCTCATCCAGTAAAGCAAGTGCCGCTTCAGGATTACCGTTGGCGACCTCAATGCGTGCCAGACGCAGCCAGGCCAAGCTTTGCACATAGCGACGCGATGAGTTATCGGCTACCTGTTCAAGAGAGATTTTTGCCGCATCGATATCGCCCTGCTGTACAGCTAACCGAGCGTCCATAAGCAGCGCCAATTCAGCATAGAGCGTTTTGCCGTAATCGTCGGTAAGCTCGCTAATGAGCTCGCGGGCGCTGGCCGTTTGCTGCTCATCCAGCTCGTTGGCCGTGGCAACGTTGACCAATTGCTGGTAGCGCACCGAGGCGGCTTCCGACTGGCCTTGCTGATAGTTTTGCCATGCATTCCAGCCAAAGACGCCCGCAGCAGCAAGAGCGGCACCTGCAATCAGAGAGGTTCCATTCTCTTTCCACCAGCGCTTAACGATGTCCAGCTGCTCTTCTTCGCTTCGATCCGCCACGGGCGGCCTCCTATTGCATAAAATCGCCGCAGCACAGCGGCGATTAGTTATTTGTAAGCGCACAGCGCCTGTTCGGTTGGCTTAGTGGGCCAGCAGGTCGCCTAGCGTGGCAGAAAGTGCCGCTTGGCTCACGCGCTGCTGTTCGCGGTCATCGCGCAAGAACTTAAGCGTGGCGGCGTGTTCGGCCAGTTCGTCCTCGCCCAGCAGGATGGCGATGGGCGCAGCGCTTTTGTCGGCCTTTTTCATGCGGCTCTTAAAGCTACCGCCGCCGCAGTGCAGTTGAAGGCGCAAGTCGGGAAGCTCACTACGCAGCTGTTCAGCAAGCGTGAGCGCGGCAATCGTTGCGTTATCGTCCATAGGCAGGAGATAGACATCGCAGCCGCCCAGGGCTTCGTCCGGCACCAGGTTTAGCGTCTCCAGCAACAGGATTAACCGCTCAATACCCATGGCGAACCCAACCGCTGGGGTTGGCTTGCCGCCCAGCTGTTCCACCATGCCATCGTAACGACCGCCAGCACATACCGTGCCTTGGCTACCCAGCGCACTGGTGGTCCATTCGAACACCGTACGGCAGTAGTAGTCGAGCCCGCGCACCAGGCGAGGATTGATCACAAAGGGGATGCCCGCCGCATCCAGCATGGCTTTCAACTGCTCGAAGTGTTCGCGCGACGCATCATCAAGATGATCCATGAGCTGCGGGGCGCCGTTAAGCATGTCCGCCATGGCCGGATTTTTAGAGTCCAGAATGCGCAGCGGGTTACTGATCAAGCGGCGCTGAGAGTCTTCATCAAGCACTTCGCGATGCTGTTCGAAATAAGCCACCAGCTTTTCACGGTAGGCCACCCGCGCCTCGGCAGACCCCAGCGAGTTAAGCTCAAGCGTGACATGCTCAAACAGCCCTAGCTCTTTCCACAGGCGTGCCGAGAGCAGAATCACTTCGGCATCGATATCCGGCCCTTCAAAGCCGTATGTCTCAACACCTACCTGATGAAACTGGCGATAGCGGCCTTTTTGAGGGCGCTCGTGACGAAACATCGGACCCTGGTACCAAAGCCGTTGGGTCTGGTTGTAGAGTAGGCCGTGCTCCATCGCTGCGCGCACGCAGCTGGCGGTGCCTTCAGGACGCAGTGTCAGGCTATCGCCGTTGCGGTCGTCGAAGGTGTACATCTCTTTTTCGACGATATCGGTCACTTCACCAATCGAGCGGGCGAACAGCGCTGTTTGCTCGACAATCGGCGTGCGAATTTCATCGAAGCCGTAGCGATGCATTAACTGACGTACTTTGGTCTCAAAAAATTGCCAGCGAGGACTATCGCTGGGCAACAGGTCGTTCATACCACGGATGGCTTGAATCTTTTTAACAGCGGACTTGCTCAATGAAAACTCCTCGTTCTGCATCCTGGCTGATGCATGACCCCGGCATTAAACGCTGCGGGCGATCATGTCATCTTCTTGCTGCTGTTTTTGGCGCACTTTTTCGCGGATCATCCGCTCAAGATCATCCACCAGGTGATCGTTACGCAGTTTGCTGGCCGGTTTGCCGTCGATATACACCAGGTTGGCGGGGCTGCCGCCGGTCAGGCCAATATCGGTCTCTTTTGCTTCACCCGGGCCGTTAACGACGCAGCCAATCACTGAAACATCCAGTGGCGTCATGATGTCTTCCAGACGCTCTTCAAGCTGATTCATGGTGCTGATAACGTCAAAGTTTTGGCGTGAGCAGCTGGGGCAGGCAATAAAGTTGATGCCCTTGGCGCGCAGGCGCAGGCTTTTGAGCATATCAAAGCCGACTTTAATCTCTTCTATCGGGTCGGCGGCAAGTGACACACGAATCGTGTCGCCGATACCATCCATCAGTAGCATGCCTAGGCCAATAGACGACTTAACGGTGCCCGAGCGCAGCCCGCCTGCTTCGGTAATACCCAAGTGAAGCGGCTGCTCAATGCGCGTGGCAAGATCACGGTAAGCCGCGACGGCCATAAACACATAAGAGGCTTTTACGCTGACCTTGTACTCTTGAAAATCGAGCCGATCCAGGTGGTCGATATGGCGCATGGCGGATTCCACCAGCGCGGCAGGCGTAGGCTCGCCATACTTTTTCTGAAGGTCTTTTTCCAACGAACCGGCGTTAACGCCAATGCGGATAGGAATACCGTTATCGCGTGCGGCACTCACCACCGCGCGTACGCGATCTTCACGGCCAATATTGCCGGGGTTGATGCGCAGGCAGTCAACGCCTAGCTCCGCGACGCGCAGGGCGATCTTGTAATCAAAGTGAATGTCGGCCACCAACGGCACATCCACCAACTGCTTGATTTTGCCAAAGGCTTCGGCGGCGTCCATGTCCGGTACGGAAACGCGTACGATGTCAGCACCGGCTTTTTCCAACTGCTGAATCTGCCCAACGGTAGCCGCCACGTCCAGCGTGTTGGTGTTGGTCATGCTCTGTACGGAAATAGGCGCATTTCCGCCTACCGCCACATTACCGACGTGAATCTGGCGGGACTGGCGGCGTTTTATCGGAGAAGGGGCGTGCATAAGACGGGTCACTCTCCCAGGGTAAATCGGGCGACATTGTTGGCGCCTGCGCGTTCTGCAAGGTTGATCTGCTCACCTTGGTAACGCAGTACGACGCCAGTGGCGTTTCCTACGGTTAAACGAAACGGCGGCACACCTTCAACGGTTACATTGGTGCCGGGCGTTTGTAAGCCAACAAATACACGTTGATTGTTGGCATCGAAGATTTCAGTCCAGGACTGCTCGTTAAACGTGAGCTCCATCTGGCCAGGGCTGCCCGCCGGGGCCGTTGCCGCTTCCTCGGTGGCACCTTCATCAGCCTCTGTTACATCAGCGTCAGCCGCATCCGTGTCTGCCGCAATATCAAGTGCGGCAGTATTGTTGACTGTCGCGGTCTGCTCCGCGTTATCAGTAGGTAGCGTTTCACTATTACCAGCGGTATCACCCGTGGCCGTATCGTTTTCCGGCTGGGCGGGCGAGGTGATGGCGGGCTGCTGAGGCGGCGGGGGCTCAGCACCGGTACCCGATGCCGACGGTACTTCGCTGCCTTCTTCAACGCCGGACGTCTCATTAAAGCCAGGCGGCTCGCTGCCGCCACGGCTCTGCCACCACATGACGGTTACGCCGATCAGGCCAGCAATCACCAGCAAGGTCACCAGCTTAAATAGCCAGGCGCCCAGCTTTGAGGGGGGCCGACTAACCGCCACTGGAATAACTTTTCGTTCGGTATCCGCGGCGCCATAGCGCTCCTGGTAAGCGTCCAGGATCACATGCTCGCTCAGACCCAGGTACTTGGCGTAGGAGCGCAGGTAGCCACGACGGTAAGCAATAACCGGAATTTCGTCATAATGATCATGCTCAAGGCCATCAACGACGGCAGGGCGTAAATTAAGCGCGCGCGCCGCCTCTCCAATGGGCACGCCAAGCTCTTCTCGTTGGCGCAAGAGCATCTCGCCGGGAGAGGAGGTGGTACGGGAGGAAGTAACGCTATCTTGTAACTGTGTGTCGCTCATGGCTGAGCATCCTTAAAAATTAAGTGGTCAGGGCGTCAGTTCATAAGGCCAAGCTGGCGCTGGTAATCGGCTGCCGTGGCATGGTCGCCTTGGGCATGAGCGATATCAATTGCCATTTCCAGCGCTGCCCGGTCTGGCCCGGCCAACTGCAAATAGGTGTGCAACGGTGACCAGGCCTCATGGTAATTGCCCTGTGAAACTTCCAGTTCGGCTAACGTCAAGTACCCCCGCGACTGCCGCGGGTCGATACGCTGCGCGCGGGCTAAACGCCCACGCGCTTTATCAAATTCTTCCAGCGCCAAATAACATTGGCCCAGGTTGGTAAAAAGCTGGGCACGGTTGGCGTACTGGGCATCGTTAGATGCGTTTTCCAACTGATCGCAAGCGGCAGCAATATGCCCCTGCTGATACAAAAATGCCGCGTAATTATTGCGGGCACGGGTAAATGTCGGGTCGGCGTCGATCGCTTGTTTAAAATATTGGTCGGCAAGTTCGATGTCGCCCTGCTGTTGATAGACCATGGCTAAGGCCTGCAATGCTTTGGCATGGTGCGGGTCGATCTCCAGCGCGTGACCCAGGGCGGCGCGCGCCCGTGGGAGATTGTTGCGCTCCAGGTAGGCAACGCCGAGCTGCGTATACGCATCCTTGGCGTCATTGCTTGCCTGAGAGGGTAACGTGTTTGATGTGGCACAACCGGCGAGCCATACGCTGCTCAACAGTACAGCGAACATGGGCACCCTAAACGGGTTAAAACGCCTGTAGTGACAGATCATGTTGATCCTCATGGTGTAAATAGCTAACTAACCGCCGGCACAACGAATAAACCGTGTCCATCAAAGCGCTGTGCTCGTCGGAAGTCAAGATAAGCACCGTTTAGTCAGCGTCAATCTGTACCGATTGGATATAGCGAGCGCTGCGCTTTGTCCGGTCTTTCACGCGTCCCACTAACTGACCGCAGGCTGCGTCGATATCCTCACCCCGAGTCATACGAACCGTCGCGTTATACTCCAAATCATACAGCCACTGTTGAAAGCGCATGACCTGGTTGCGTGATGGTTTTTCATATCCTGAGTTAGGAAACGGGTTAAACGGTATCAAATTAATCTTACAGGGCAACTCTTTAAGCAGCGCGGCGAGCTGTTCAGCATGCTCTTGCTGGTCGTTAACATCCTTGATCAGCGTGTATTCAATAGTGACCTGGCGATTGTCCGGGCACTTGGACAGGTAGCGATGGCACGCATCCAGCAACATTTGGATGTTGTATTTGCGGTTGATCGGCACCAGTTCATTGCGCAGCTCGTCTGTCGAGGCATGCAGCGAAATAGCCAGGCTTACGTCCATCTCGTCGCCGAGCTTGTCGATCATCGGCACAACGCCTGAGGTCGACAGCGTAACGCGGCGCTTGGAGAGCCCGTAGCCGTTGTCATCCAGCATTAACTTCATGGCCGGCACTACGTTATCAAAGTTGAGCAGTGGTTCGCCCATGCCCATCATGACCACGTTGGTAACCGGGCGGTTAGCGGTGTCACGGCGCGGCCCGACGCTGCGCTGTGCAACCCATACCTGGCCAATGATTTCGGCGGCGGTAAGGTTACGCTGAAAGCCCTGTTTGCCGGTGGAGCAGAAACTACAGTCCAGCGAGCAGCCCACTTGAGAAGAGACGCACAGCGTACGCCGCTTGCCGTTTTCAGCGGGAATCAGCACGGTTTCAACGTAGCTGCCATCCTCTACTTCTAATACCCACTTACGGGTACCGTCGGCTGAGGTGCCTTCGTAAATAACGCTGGGACCACGAATTTCGGCCACTTTTGCCAGCTTTTCGCGCAACGGTTTGGACAGGTTGGTCATCGCGGTGAAGTCATCGCTACCTTCCTGGTGGATCCACTTCATCAACTGAGCGGCGCGGAATTTCTTCTCGCCAATCGACAAAAAGAACGCTTCCATCTGTTCGCGCGACATGCCAAGCAGGTTCTGGCGCTCAGGCGCTTTTGCCGCTGGCGTTTCACTGTCAGGCGCAGATTGGGGAGCGGGCGTATGTTGGGCTACGGTGGTGGTCATGGTGGTCAGCGTTCTAGAAAGGGCGGGGGCCAAGCCCCCGCGAAAATGGCCGGCAACGAATGTTGAAACGGCGCCGCTAAAAATTAGCGCGGGCAGATTTCGTCATTACCGAAGAAGTAGCTAATTTCGCGCGCAGCGCTTTCTGCAGAATCGGAACCATGGACAGCGTTAGCGTCGATTGTTTCCGCGAAGTCAGCACGAATAGTGCCCGGGGCCGCTTCTTTAGGGTTGGTAGCACCCATCAGATCACGGTTTTTGGCAATCGCGCCTTCACCTTCAAGTACTTGAACAACCACCGGGCCGGACGTCATGAAGCCCACCAGGTCTTTAAAGAACGGACGCTCTTTGTGCTCGGCGTAGAAACCGCCCGCTTTCTCTTCAGAAAGGTGGGTCATTTTAGCAGCAACAACCTGCAGGCCGGCTTTTTCAAAGCGAGCGATGATGTCGCCAATGGCGTTTTTGGCAACGGCATCGGGCTTGATGATAGACAGAGTGCGTTCAGTAGCCATGTAAATATCTCCTTGAGGCCTTTAGAGAAAGGGATAAAGCAGAAATTGCCGCCTCGGCAAACCGGGGCGGCGAAGGAAAATCGTTTCGGCAAAATGACGGTAGTGTCCACCGATTACCGAGTGGGCGCGATTATAGCGCCTCAAGCGGGGGTTGAATACCGATGATGACATTGGCGCCTACGGTTTACACCGTAAAGCTTTCACCGCAGCCGCATTCATCTTTAACATTTGGGTTGTTGAACTTGAAAAAGCGGTTCAGCCCTTCGCTGACATAGTCCACTTCGCTACCATCCAGCATCTCAAGTGCATCAGGTGCTACATAAACGCTGGCGCCGTGATCTTCAAAGAGAACTTCGTCACTGCCGACTTCATCGGCAAAGTCCAGCACATAGCTGTAGCCTGAGCAGCCGCTGGGCTTGACCGACACACGTAGGCCTAGGCCTTGGCCGCGTTCATCAAGCACATGGCGGATCTGTTGTGCGGCAGCTGGGGTAATGTTGAGTGTTGACATAAGGCGTGCTCCTTGTAAAAGCGCTAGCCGCTTAGCGTGGCAGTGTTCGTAAACCGCTCACCGCATGGCGAATGAGGGTTAGCGCGTGATCAATATCGTCTTGCGTGGTGAAGCGTCCAAAACTAAAGCGTAGCGATGAAAGTGCTAGCGTGCGCGGAACGCCTACCCCGAGTAAGACGTAAGAGGGGTCAACGCTTGCCGAGTTGCAAGCGGAGCCGGTAGAAACGGCCACATCGCGCAGGGCCATCAACAGCGACTCACCGTCGATGCCTTCAAACGCGAGGTTCAAGATATTGGGTACTGCGCGGTCAAGCGGAGTATTGGCCACCACGCCATCCAGCGTTTCAAGCCCCTTTAAAAAGCGCTGCTGTAGATGCGTGATATGTGCCTGATCGTTAGCATGCTCTTTTTGCATTAACAAAAATGCTTCACCCATCCCGGCAATTTGATGCGTTGGGAGGGTGCCGGAGCGCATGCCGCGCTCATGCCCGCCACCGTGAATCAATGCCTCAAGGCGGATGTCCGGGTGGCGTTTTACATACAACGCGCCCACGCCTTTGGGGCCATAGGTTTTATGCCCGGAAAGGGACATTAAATCGATCTTCTGCGCCACCACGTCCAGCGGGATTCGACCAACGGCCTGAGCTGCATCGGTATGGAAAACCGCGCCAAATTCATGAGCGACCTCGGCGAGTGCGGCAATATCGTTAATACTGCCTAGCTCGTTGTTGACCGCCATTAACGAAACCAGTGCGGTGTCATCACGCATGGCAGCACGTAGCATCTCCGGCGAAATAGTGCCGTTGTGCGCGGGTGTAAGCCAGGTAACGTCAAAGCCTTCGCGCTCAAGCGCAACCGCTGTATCAATGATTGCCTTATGCTCAATAGTAGAGGTAACCAGGTGCATGCCGCGTTCACGGTTGGCACGCAGGTAGCCAATCAGCGCCAGGTTGTCAGCTTCCGTGGCACCGCTGGTCCAGACAATCTCACGCGGGTCGGCGCCAATGGTATCGGCTACCTGGCGACGCGCCTGCTCCACCACCTGTTCAGCCTGCCAGCCCAGCATATGGCTGCGCGAGGCAGGGTTGGCAAATAGCTGGTCAGCGGTCAGGTAGCGCTGCATAACCTCGGCCACGCGGGTATCCACCGGCGTAGTGGCGGCGTAATCCAGATAAATAGGCAGTGAAGGTGTGGTTGTCGTCGTCATGAAGACCCGCTTAATTCAATAGCGCCAGGGCAGCGGTAATAACGCCCTTGGCCATTACGGTGATGAGGCGAGAATACCCGCTTCAACGCGATTTTTTTGCCGTGAGGCAATACGTAGAACATCGGGGCGCTGCATCAATTGGGCAAGGGTGATGTCATCAAGAAAATGCCGAATCTGGCCGGATAGTTCGCACCACAAGTGGTGAGTCAAGCAAGTGTTTCCCTGCTGGCAGTCGGATAACCCTTGGCAGCGGGTAGCATCTACCGTTTCATCAACGGCATCAATGACTGCTGAAACGCTAATATCGGCCGCCGGTTTGGCCAGCAAATAGCCGCCGCCCGGACCGCGAACGCTGCGGACAAGCCCAGAACGGCGCAGGCGCGCAAACAGCTGCTCAAGGTAGGAGAGGGAAATCCCCTGACGCTGCGAAATATCCCCCAGACTGGTCGGGCTGAGTTCGCCGTTCAACGCCAGGTCGAGCATGGCGGTAACGGCGTAACGGCCTTTGGTAGTTAAACGCATGACAGGCACCTCGACACTGAACGTTCAGCGTGCTCCCGGCAAATGTGCTGCCATTATGGGAAAGCCTGAGTAGTTTGGTCAACCTTTAGCCGGAGGCGGCGTGTTGTCATCCGAGCTTTTGGGGGCGCAACCGGTATCGTTTTCATCCAGGATATCGGCGAAGTCTTCATCACGCAGCGCGGGCAGGCTTCCTTCATGGTAACTGCCATCAAGCTTACGCAGCGTTGAGCACATGCGTTCAATGCGCTCATCCACCGCGTGCATGTGATCCAGCATTGCCTGCATGGAGCGGGCCACCGGGTCGGGCATGTCCTGGCTGACACCGTAGGCGTCAAAACCAAATTTTTGGCAGATGGCCTCGCGACGAACCGGGTCTACCTCTAGCGCTTCTTCAACATCGGGGTCGGTGCGTTTAACAATCTTGCCGGGAATGCCCACCACCGTTGCGCCAGGCGGTACTTCCTTGGTGACCACCGCGTTCGAGCCAACCTTTGCACCCGCACCCACGGTAAAGGGGCCGAGAATCTTGGCTCCCGCGCCGACAATGACGCCATCCCCTAGCGTGGGATGGCGCTTGCCCTTGTTCCAACTGGTGCCGCCGAGTGTGACGCCCTGATACAGCGTTACGTTGTCACCAACCTGCGCGGTTTCTCCAATCACGACCCCCATGCCGTGATCAATAAAAAAGCGCCTACCGATAGTGGCCCCAGGGTGAATTTCGATGCCGGTCAGCCAGCGGGAAAACGTCGACAGCGTACGGGCCAGCCATTTCAGGTTTTTTTTCCATAGCCAGTGGCCGCAACGATGAATTAACAGCGCGTGAAGGCCGGGGTAGTTGGTCAGTACCTCTAAAAAGTTGCGGGCCGCCGGGTCGCGGTCAAATACGCTGTTAATGTCTTCACGTAGGCGTTGGAACATGAGTGATCCTTGGTCAGGGCTGGCACGCGGTCATTTAAGGCATCGCGGATGACGTAACGCATCGTTCATCGTTAGCAGGATAGCGAGGTTGGGGCGCGGGTGCGTAACTTCAAGTTATGCCTCACCCCAGGTTTGCGGATGCCGGTTATTGTTTGTCTGCTGATTTTTCCGTTGCGGTTAAAATGCCGCGTAAAATGTTCATCTCCATTTTTTCGGGGCGGGCGCGCAAATAGAGCCTACGTAGCCGCGCCATCAGCTGACGAGGTTGGGCCGGGTCATGAAACTCAATGGTAATCAGTGTGCGCTCCAAGTGCTCGAAATAACGCTCCAACTCCTCGTGGGGCACTAGCTCATCATCAGCATCTGGTGTGGGCGCTGCGTCCTGCTGGCTTAACCAGGCCATGCGGCTCTCGTAGGCAAGCACCTGTACGGCGGCGGCCAAATTTAGCGAGCTAAAGTCAGCATTGGTGGGGATATGGACATGGGCATGGCAACGCTGCAGCTCGGCGTTGGTCAGGCCGCTATCCTCCCGGCCAAACACCAGTGCGACGCGTGATGTTGGTGCCTGACATTCGCCGGGTAGGCGGTCTGCCAGTTCGCGCGGTGACAGCATGGGCCAGGGCAGGGTGCGTGAGCGCGCACTCGCGCCAACGGCCAGCGTGCAGTCGGCAACGGCCTCTTCAAGCGTTGCATGTACGCTGGCCTGATGGAGTAGATGATCCGCGCCGGAAGCGCGCGAAATGCTGTCCTGAGTAATGATCTCGCAGCGTGGAGCTACCAGCGCTAAATCGGCCAGACCCATGTTGTGCATGGCGCGAGCAACGCCGCCGATGTTGCCTGGATGGCTGGTGCCGATTAAAACGATACGAATGCGCTCAAGCATAATGATAGGGCTCGATAAATGTGAACAGGGCTTGATGAAGAACAGGGCTTGATACTGAACATAGCGAACAAACGCGGAAAACGAGCAGTTTAGCACGAGTCGATAGCGTGCCCGAGAGGGGTCTGCTAGAATTGCGCGCCATAGGCAATTATTCCTTCGCCTAACGTTCTTTAACATCACTGTGACAAGGCCCGATCATGAATCCGATGGTCCAATTTACGTTGCGCGCAGCGCGCAGCGCAGTTGAACAGTTTCAACGTGTTCGTGAGCGTATCGAAAACGCTCATGAAGAATCCAATCTTGACCGTCTGCTTGAAGACGCGGCGCGCAAGGCCGAGGCGACCATTATCCACCAGTTGGAGCGTGGCTACCCCCAGCATGGCTATGTGGGTCGTTACACCTCGCATAAAGCGGGTGAAGGCGAAGGTAGTGAGACCGTTTGGAAGATCGAACCCATTCATGGCTACTCTAATTTAGCGGTAGCGGGTAAAGGCTTTGCTCTCTCAGTGGTGTGTCTGGTTAAAGGGCGCCCGGAACACGCGGTGGTGATCTCACCGTTTGGCGATGATGAATATATCGCTAGCCGTGGTCGTGGCGCTCAACACAATGGCAAGCGTATGCGGGTTAGTAAACCCACCGCGATTACCGGTACGCGTTTGGCCATGAGCCTGCCCGAAGCGTGGCTGCGCCCTGGCAACTTGCCGGCATTTCTTACCGTTACCCAGCAGCTTGCACCTCAGGTAGAAACCCTTGTCGCGACGGGCTGTGGCCTGCTGGACATGTGTGAGCTGGCAAGCGGCCGAGTGGACAGCGCCTTTGTGCTGGGTATGGAAGAGCAGGATATGCAGGTGGGCTCACTGTTTTTGAAAGAAGCCGGCGCGCTAATGGGCACACCCGATGGCCAGCCGAGCGTTAAGGTAGAAGGCCAACTGATGGCCGCAGGCCCACGTCTTTACAAGGCGTTGATCAAACAGCTGGCGCCGCATTTTTGATGGGCTGGCAGTAAAAAAATGAATGGTTGGAAACGGACCGTTAGAAGTGAATGGTGGGTAGTGAGCAGCACGCTGTGAATGTTGAGTGGTAGGCGTTCCAGGTTGCCAGCCACTTACTAAAAAGGCTCTGTCGGGTTAATCCGGCAGAGCCTTTTTGCGTTATACCAGAACGGCTTGTTACGGCAGCTCTTCTTCCTCTTCATCAAGCTCTTTTTTGGTGGGGATTAAGTCCTCACGCGAAAGCTTGAGCGGTATAAGCAGCGCGCCCGAGATGTAAATAGAGGAGAACGTGCCGACGCCAATGCCGATCAGCAAGGCGATAGCGAAGTTCTCGATCATATCGCCACCGAGGATTAACAGTGCAATCAGTACCAGTATGGTCGTGCCGGAGGTTGCCAGCGTGCGCGATAGCGTGGCGTTGATGGCTTCGTTGATGATCTGCGCCATATCGTCGATACGTGACGTGCGGATGTTCTCACGAATACGGTCATAGACGACGATCGTGTCGTTCAACGAGTAGCCGATAACCGCCAGAATCGCCGCCAGCACGGTCAGGTCGAACTCAAGATGAAAGAGTGCGAACACGCCCACAACGATAATCACATCGTGAAGCAGCGCCAACAGTGCGCCGATGGCAAACTTGTACTGGAAGCGAAAAGCGACATACAGCATGACCACGCCGAGCGCGACCAGTAGGCCAAGGCCACTTTGATCGCGCAGTTGGTCGCCCACCTGGGCGCCAACAAACTCAGCGCGCACCAGAGTAACGCTGTCGCCACTGGCACTCAGCAGGTTGACAACGTCGCTGCCCACGTCAGGATCAAAGGCCTGTTGCAGGCGAATAAGCACCTCGGTTGATGCGCCAAACGTTTGCACCGAAACGTCCTGGAAGCCGCTTTCCACCAGCAGAAGGCGAATGGCATCCAGCGAGGGTGCGGCACCGTAACGAACTTCCACCAGCGTGCCGCCAGTGAAGTCGAGCCCCAGGTTGAGCTGTTGGAAGAGCAGGGCGCCAATCGACACGATGAGCATCACTGCCGAGGCGATAAACGCAATGTTGCGCCGCCCCATAAAGTCGATTTGCAGTTGTGATAGGGGTTTCATTGCCACCTCTTACATTCGGGGCTGAGCACGGGGTTCAGGTCCATGTTCTTCAGATCCATGTTTTTCAGATCCATAGCTTTTTGACGGGTCGGCTGCCATAGGTCAGGTTGACCAGGGCACGCGTCACCATTAGCGCGGTGAACATGGACGTCAAGATGCCGATAGACAGCGTGACCGCAAAGCCTTTGACGGGGCCGGTACCAATCGAGAACAGAATGATCGCCACTAACAGCGTGGTAATATTGGCATCGACAATCGAGGTAAAGGCACGCTCATAGCCTGCATGAATGGCCTGCTGAATCGACAGCCCGTTACGCAACTCTTCACGTATTCGCTCAAAGATCAGGACGTTGGCATCCACCGCCATGCCCAGCGTTAGCACGATGCCCGCGATGCCAGGCAGGGTGAGCGTGGCGCCCAGCATCGACATGACCGCGACCAGAATCGTCAGGTTAAGGGCGAGCGCAATGTTGGCAAAAATGCCAAACACTTTATAGCGCGCCAGCATAAACAGCACGAGCAGCAGTAGGCCCACCTGAACAGAGAGCAGGCCGCGCTGAATGTTTTCCGCACCCAGGCTTGGGCCGATAGTGCGCTCCTGTACAAAGTAGATCGGCGCCGCCAGCGCACCTGAACGTAGCAGCAGCGACAGTTCGGCAGCTTCAGTGGGAGAGTCGAGCCCGGTGATTCGGAAGCTGTTGCCCAGCGCGCTTTGAATGGTGGCGAGGCTTATCAGGCCGCGCTCTACATAAGGCTCACGCTCAATCGTCTCTTCGCCGGTCTCAGGGTCAATGACGACCGTATCTTCGCTCTTGTGCTCGATAAATAGCACCGCCATATTGCGACCAATATTGGTGCGCGTGGCGCGGTTCATCAGCGTGCCGCCAGTGCCATCCAGGTTGATATTTACCTGCGGACGACCGTTTTCATCAAAACTGTTACTGGCGCTGGAAACGCTGTCGCCGGTAATGATCACATCGCGCATTAGCTCGGCAGAGCGTGATGCATCATTACGGAATACGTGAGTTTCCGTTTCCATGCTCGGCGTGTCGTTACGAGCTTCCAAGCGGAACTCAAGGTTGGCGGTCGCGCCCACGATCCGTTTGGCGGCCACTGTGTCCTGTACGCCGGGGAGTTCAACCACGATCTGGTTAGGACCTTGACGCTGCACCATCGGCTCGGCAACACCCAACTCGTTCACCCGGTTACGCAGGGTGGTCAAGTTTTGGTTGATGGCGTAGTCCTGAATTTCGTTAATGGTCTGATCGCTCAGCGCCATCACCAGCCTGGAGGAGCGGCCGCTGCCTTCATTGGTATAGTCAAAGTTGGGGAAGTCACGGCTGATCAAACGGCGTGCATTGTCGCGGTCTTCAGTGCTTGCAAAGTCGATGGAGAGGGAGCGGCCTTCAACATCGGTATTGCGGTAACGAATACGCTCGCTACGCAACAGCTCGCGCATGGCGCTGGCATTCACTTCCAGGCGCTGGGTGAGTGCCGCTTCCATATCCACTTCCAAAAGGAAGTGAACGCCACCGCGCAGGTCAAGCCCCAGTGTCATGGGGGAGGCGGAAAATGCTTGCAGCCAGGCCGGCGTGGCTTCTGCCAGGTTTAGCGCGACCGTTGCGTCATTGCCTAAAAGGTCGGCGGCAATATCGCGAGCATTGAGCTGGTCGTTGTCGTTACGCAGGCGAATTAGCCACAGGCCGTTAACTTCTTCGACGCCTTTAACAGCGATGCCGTTTTCGCCGAGTGCGTTCTCAACGCGTTCAATTTGGCGCTCATTCAGCGTTTCGCCTTGGGCGCTACTGAGCTGAATAGCGGGATCTTCGGGGAATAAGTTGGGAAGCGAATAGATAAGGCCAACCACCAGGACGACCAGTATCAGCAGATACTTCCACAGGGGGTAACGGTTGAGCATGCAAGCCCTGCCTTCAATTACAAACGGAATTGCTGTGCGGGGAGCCCCACGCACAGCAAAATTTACCATCGTATCTACCATGGCACCCCTGCCGGGGTGGCTGGCACTGAATCGGCAGGGGTGTTTTAAGCGTTAGATGGACTTAATGGTGCCCTTCGGCAGCACGGCAGCAACGGCGTTTTTCTGTACGTTGACTTCGGTGCCTTCAGATACTTCCAGGGTCAGGAACTCATCACTGACTTTGGTGACGCGGCCAACCAGGCCACCACCGATCACGACTTCATCGCCTTTGTCCAAGCTGGTGACCAGCTGTTTGTGCTGCTTGGCACGTTTAGCTTGGGGGCGCCACAGCAGGAAATAGAAAATCAGCACAAAGCCGACCAACATAACGATTTGTGCGATGCCACCGCCAGCTGCCCCTTCCTGGGCATGGGCTGATGAGATGAAGAAATCCAGCATTGCAGAGAACTCCTGGGTTAAGACCCTTAATGGGTGAAAGGGTTAGAGGGGGCGCTAATTAACAATTATGTTGATAAGCGGCCCTTGATTCACCCGTCAGAGCGGGTGATGACTATTCGGCCAGGGGAGGCACCGGCAGGCCGCGCCGAGCATAAAAGCCTTCCACAAAGGTCGTCAATGTACCCGCTTCGATTGCCGCGCGCAAATCAGCCATTACACGCTGGTAGTAGCGTAAGTTATGGATGGTATTGAGCATCGAACCCAGCATTTCATTGCAGCGGTCCAGGTGGTGCAAATAGCCGCGCGAGAAATTCTTGCAGGTATAGCAGTCACAACCCTCTTCAAGGGGGCTGGTGTCATGGCGATGCTTGGCATTACGAATCTTGACTGTACCGTCAGCGGTAAACAGGTGGCCATTACGTGCGTTGCGGGTCGGCATGACGCAGTCGAACATGTCGACGCCCCGGCGCACGCCTTCCACCAGGTCCTCAGGCTTGCCCACGCCCATCAGGTAGCGTGGTTTATCGTCTGGCATCCAGGTGGGCAGGTAATCCAGCACTTTGATCATCTCTTCTTTGGGCTCGCCAACGGAAAGCCCGCCAATCGCCAGGCCGTCAAAGCCGATCTCCAAGAGGCCTTTGAGCGAGCGCTCGCGAAGCTCCGGGTGCATGCCGCCCTGAATGATGCCGAAAAGCGCGGAAGGCGAGTCACCGTGGGCGTCGCGTGAGCGTTTGGCCCAACGCAGCGACAGCTCCATGGATTTCTCGGCTTCTTCAAATGTGGCCGGGTAGGGCGTGCACTCGTCAAAAATCATCACCACATCAGAACCCAGCGAGCGCTGCACGGCCATGGACTCTTCCGGCCCCATAAAGACCTTACTGCCATCCACCGGCGAGCGGAAGTGCACGCCCTGCTCGGTGATCTTGCGCGTCTCGCCTAATGAGAACACCTGAAAGCCGCCGGAGTCGGTGAGGATCGGCTTGTCCCACTGGGCGAAGTCGTGCAGGTCGCCGTGGGCTTCAATGACCTCGGTACCCGGGCGCAACCACAGGTGGAAGGTGTTGCCCAGAATGATTTCAGCGCCGATCTCCTTGATGGAGTCTGGCGTCATGCCTTTTACCGTGCCGTAAGTGCCCACCGGCATAAACGCAGGGGTTTCGACCGTGCCACGGGGGAAGTGGAGGCGACCGCGACGAGCGCGGCCATCGTCGGCCAAGCGCTCAAAGCGCATAAAGCATTCGTTTCGCATTGTGGTAACTCGTCAAAAAATCATCGGTAAAACGCTAAGGGCAACGTAAAGGCGCTTAGCGGGTGAGCAGCATCGCATCGCCATAACTAAAGAAAGCGTAGCGTTCGGCAACGGCTTCACGGTA
This sequence comes from Halomonas sp. AOP22-C1-8, assembly GCF_052378905.1. Taxonomy (NCBI): domain Bacteria; kingdom Pseudomonadati; phylum Pseudomonadota; class Gammaproteobacteria; order Oceanospirillales; family Halomonadaceae; genus Halomonas; species Halomonas sp. AOP22-C1-8. The sequence goes on from NZ_JBQSYD010000015.1 coordinate 57,622, forward strand.
GGCGTTCATCATCGTGTCATAACCGGCAAACGCCGATACCAGCATCAAAAGTGTCGATTCCGGCAGGTGGAAGTTGGTAATCAACGCATCCACACAGCGCCACTCGTAGCCGGGGTAGATGAAAATATCCGTATCCCCGCTGTAGGGCGCTATCTGCCCATCGCTGCTTTTCTGGCAGGCGCTTTCCAAACAGCGCACGCTGGTGGTGCCGACGGCAATGACCCGGTTGCCTGCGGCTTGCGCCTCGCGTACCTGCTGGCAGGTGGCTTCTGACACCTCGATCCACTCGCTGTGCATATGGTGTTCAAGAATATTGTCCACCCGCACTGGCTGAAAAGTGCCCGCGCCCACATGCAGAGTGACAAACGCGCTGTTGATGCCTTTTTCAGCCAAGGCATCCAGCAGCGGTTGGTCGAAATGTAGGCCCGCCGTGGGAGCGGCCACGGCACCATCTCGGCGGGCATAAACGGTTTGATAGCGCTCGCGGTCGCTGAGCTCGTCTTCCCGCGTGATATAGGGCGGCAACGGCATATGACCATGCTGCTCTAATAGCGCGATCATTGGCGTGTCGCCCAAAAAGCGCAGCTCAAACAGCGCATCGCGGCGGCCTTCCACCACGGCGTGAATATCACCTTCAAAAATCAGCTCGGTGCCGGGCTTGGGCGATTTGCTCGAGCGTATATGCGCCAGGCCCCGATGGCTATCCAGCGGGCGCTCAAGCAGCATCTCTACCTTGCCGCCGCTGGCTTTATGGCCGTGTAGACGGGCGGGGATCACGCGGGTATCGTTAAATACCAGCAAATCGCCCGGGTTTAGGCGCTCAAGAAGATCCGTAAACTGGCGATGCTCAAGCGCGCCGATCTGACCATCCACGCACAGCAAACGGCAGTCGCTGCGCTGCTCAGAAGGGTAGCGAGCAATCAGCTCATCGGGTAGCTCGAAATAAAAGTCCGCGCGCTGCATGGGTTGGCTCTTAACAGTGGTCAAACAGGCGGCATAGGATACCCCCTTCGCTAGATAAAGTCAGTCAATGTGATTGACCTCAAGGGTTATCTCCGTATAATGCGCATCCATTGCCGGTGTGGCGGAATTGGTAGACGCAGCGGATTCAAAATCCGCCGCCTTTACGGGTGTGCCAGTTCGAGTCTGGCCACCGGCACCAAATTTTAGGGCTTAGCGTTTATCGCTAGGCCCTTTTTTGGTTTTGGCATTCCAGAAAAAAATGCCATGGAGCTTGAATAAAGATTTCTCATACCCGCATTGGTTCACACCATCACTGGCTCGACATCTAACATTTGATTAAACCAATCTGAACTACACTCGAAAGTGATCGCACAGGTGTTTTAGACGGCTATTTCTATTCCATGGATACAGGTGCCCCATTTAATGCCTGAAAGGCTTTATGGCGAGCAGGGAGCTCAATAATGGCCGAACACACCACGCGGGCACTCAGCGAGGTTCTGAATCATCTTGAACACTCGGTTCAAGGGCAAAAAGTAACGATTGGGTCGCTTGTGGACGAACTCGGCCCACACTCCTTTGCATCACTGATGCTAATGTTTGCTCTTATTTCGACGTCTCCGGCAAGTTCGATACCGGGCATCACCGCGATTGTTGCGGCCATCGAGTTTATCCTCGTCACACAGATGATCCTAGGCCGAGACTGCCTCTGGCTACCAGGCTTCATATCACGTAGAAATCTGTCGACCAGCAAGCTTTGCAAAGGGATTAACTGGCTGCGCAAGCCGGTGCATTTCGTTGAGCGTTTTCTCAAGCCGCGCTGGGTGTTTTTCGTCAAGCCGCCTTGGTTGTATCTGCCGCTCGCCGTTATTTTGGCGGTTACTCCTTTTATGCCGTTTATGGAAGTCATCCCTACTTCTGGTTCGATAGCTTCGGCCGCCATCGCCTGCTTCGCGGCAGGGCTCTTAACCCGGGATGGGGTGCTTGCCATGATCTCTATCGTATTTCTGGCAGCGGTGCCTTTCGTGATCTGGTATGTGGGGTTTAGTGGCTAGGTAAAGGCAGCCTCAATGACCCAGTGCCACCCTTTAGCGCCATCTCCGCTGGCTCGCTTTTTCGCTCTGGGTCGTTTTATAGTGCAAAGATAGATTCCAATAAGAAAGGCGATTGCCATGACCCGTTTTGAGCTGCAGAGCCGAAACCTGGCATCTGAGCATGTGGCTCACTCGCATGACTTTCATCAGCTGATTCTGGCAACCAGCGGGGTGACAGAGCTTGCCATGGAAGGGCAGGAGGAGCGTGTTACCGCACGCCGTGGCTGTTTGATCCCCTCTTCGCGACATCATGAATATGAAGGCGATGGCAGTAACCGTACCCTGGTACTGGATATTCCGGTTGCCCAGTTAGCCAGCCTTGAAAAGGGCGATGACATTGAGCGGCTATTTGATAAGCCACGCTTTTTCACCATTCCCCCGGCGTTAAATCAGCTGACTCACGCGCTTGCAAATCAGCTTGAGCAGTGCCCCGGGCTACAAAATGAAATCGCCATTTTGCTGCTGCGCGCGCTGACCATGTATCTGCAGGATGAGCCTGCCTCAACGGTTGCCCAATTAGGCACGCGCTGTGTGAGTGAACGACTTGATTTGGAGCGCCTTGATGCCTGGTTGGATCGGCATCTAGCCGATGATATCCGCGTCGAACAGCTGGCCGCCCTGTGTGCACTGAGCCCTGGGCATTTTCATGCCTGCTTTCGCGAACTGACCGGCATCACGCCCTTGGCCTATGTGCAGCGGCGGCGTTTGGAGCATGCGCGCACCCTGGCGCGGCACAGTGTCTTGAGCCTGGGCCATATCGCGATGCTGGTAGGCTTTCGTGATCAAGGCAGTTTTTCACGCGCTTATCGCCGCCACTTTGATATTGCCCCTTCTTCAGACCGCTAGGCTTTTCTCCTCTTTATTTAGTTCTTTTTTTACCTCTTGTTTATCACTTCTTGTGACTTACCTGATTTACGGGCAAAACTGTCGGAGTTTGGGGCAAGCGAGTTGCCTGGCAACATCGTAGTCTCAAATGGACCCTATTATTTTCTGGAGAAACTCTATGAGCGTTATCTATCAAGACAGCAATGCACGTATGAGCCAAGTGGCTATTCATAACGGTACCGTGTATCTCGCGGGCCAGGTGCCGGGCGATGCCAGCGCCGATATGCGTGGCCAGACCGAACAGGTGCTAACACGTATCGATCAGCTGCTGGAGCAGGCGGGCACTTCCAAGCAGCACCTTATTTCAGCGCAAGTCTGGGTCACCAGCATGGCGGAATTTGACCAAATGAACGCTGCCTGGGATGCCTGGGTCGTGCCAGGACGTCCACCCGTGCGTGCCGCGCTTGAAGCAAAGCTTGCCAAGCCTGAATGGAAAGTCGAAATCATGGTGGTCGCCGCACTGCCGGAGGCTTGATATGCGGGTTGTTTCTGCTGAAGAGGTGGCTTGCCACCTCTCTTGGGAAGGGCTGATTAGTCGACTGCATGCAACGTTTGTGAAGGGGGTTGAGTCACCGCCGCGCCATCACCACGCTATGCACCGGCCCGATGGCGAAGCCACCATGCTGCTGATGCCTGCCTGGGAAGCCGCTGGCTATATTGGCGTCAAAATGGTCAATGTGTTTCCGCAAAACGCAGACCATGGCGTACCGGCAATTTCGGGGCTTTATCTTCTCAGCGAAGGCAAACACGGCCAGCCGCTTGCCTGTATCGATGGCAGTGAGCTCACGCGGCGGCGTACGGCGGCTGCTTCCGCATTAGCGGCTCAGGCGTTAGCCAAAGAGTCTGCCGAAACGCTGCTGGTCGTAGGCACGGGCAAGCTGGCGCCCATGGTGATCGAAGCCCACGCCAGCGTCAGGCCTATTAAGCGGGTAATGATCTGGGGGCGTAACGCCAGCAAGGCAGAAGCGATCGCCCAGGCGTACGCCACGCGCTTTACCACCGAAGTGGTCGACGACTTGGCCGTGGCCGTAGCGCAAGCCGATATCGTCAGCTGCGTGACGCTTTCAACCCAGCCGCTGATTAAAGGCGAATGGTTAACCCCCGGTACCCATCTGGATTTGATTGGCGCCTTCCGGCCGCAAATGCGCGAAACCGATGCCGAATGCCTGCGCCGTGCGGCGGTGTTTGTGGATACCTACGCCGGTGCCCAGGGCGAAGCAGGCGATATTCTTCAGGCCATTGATGAAGGTGTCTTCCGCTTTGAAGATATTCAGGCTGAGTTAGCCGAGGTGCTCTCTGGTGCTAAGCCTGGCCGAACCGCTGATGACTCCATCACGCTGTTTAAATCGGTCGGCGCATCGCTTGAAGACCTGGCCGCCGCTATTGAGGTATGGGAGTCGCTGCCTGACCAGACAGGCTAAAAAGACAACGTAAACAGGCGGGCAAGCAGAGATGGCAAAAATAAATACAATCATGCCATCACTAAAAAATAACCTAAGACGTCACTCATAACGAAGACCAACCAATAATCAAAACGAGGTGTGTTATGAACGCTAATCAATCTTTGCTCTTGGCTGCTCTGGCAGCACTTCCGTTGGCGATTGCCAGTGCCAACGCTCAAGCCCAATCGTATGAAATGGTGATTGCCACCCAGATCCCGGAGGATATGAGTAATAACGAAATTTATCCGGCGCTGGTGCACTTCAAAAACCTTGTGGAAGCACGTACCGACGGCGATCTGGAAGTCACCATTTTCGGCGGTGGGCAGCTGGGTTCTGAAGTGGAAAACGGCTCTGAAGTGCAGGCCGGCCGCACGCTTCAGTCGACCATCATGTCAGCCGGGGCCATGTCCTCTTTTTATGGTGATTATCAAGCAGTCACCGCCCCGTTTTTGTTTACCAGCTGGCGTCAGGCATGGACCTTCTTTGACAGCGAGTGGTTTGCCGACTTCATGTCCGGCACCGTCGATGCGGCCAACATGCGCTATCTGGGAACCTTTGATGACGGCGGCGGTTTCGTTGCGTTTACCAACAACGTCCATTTGATCGAAACGCTTGAAGACCTGGAAGGGCTGAATATTCGCACCGAAGAGAACCCCGCTCACGTGGCGATCATGCGTTCACTAGGCGCTTCCGCAACGCCGTTGCCCTGGGGCGAACTGATTACTGCGCTCGAAACCGGCCTTGCCGATGGCCAGTTCAACGCGCCTGTGCTCAATACCACCTTCAACTTCGATGCCGTAACGGACTACACCACGCTCACCGGGCATGTGTATAACAGCGCGCCCTGGATGGTTAGTGAGTCCTGGTACCAGACGCTGCCGGAAAGCCATCAACAGGCGCTGATCAGCTCTGCCCGCGAAGCGATCCAGCTAAGCCATGGAATGTCGGGTGCTTTGGCAACGGCCAGCTGGGTGGAATCCTGTGAGCGCTTTGAAGCCTGCTACCTGATGCCCGATGCCGAACGTGAACGCATGGCCGAGATTGCCCGCCCGGCTTGGCAGGCATGGATCGTTGATGATTTCGGCATGGATAGCGCCCGCGTGCAGGGGCTGCTCGATGAAGTCGAGCAGGTCGGCCAGCAGTTGGCGAGTGACGACATGCGCGTTTATGGTCAATAAAACCAGGCCCAATAACGGTTAGCGACAGATAAACGCTGGGGAGCGGGTATGCCCCAGCGTGAGGAATCATCATGGGCGTTTTACACCCGTTGCGCCGCCTAAGCGATAGGGTCAATCAGGTGGCGATCGTGCTGTGCATTGGCTGTATTCTCGCCATGCTGGGCATCTCTTTTACCGCGTTTGTTTACAAGCTATTCACCGGCAGCACGCTGAGCTGGACATATTCGCTGGCGCGGCTGTTTTTGCCGTGGATAGGTTTTCTCTCCATGACCATCTCACTGCGCTATGGCGAACACGTGGCAATGACGCTGCTGGTACGCAGCTTACCCCGCGTCTTGGTGCAGACGGCGGCGGGGCTTTGTCTGGCCGTTATCGGCCTGTTTGCGCTGATGTTGGTCTGGTATGGCTGGGGCTACTTCACCAACGCGACTCAGGTGTACATGGTCTCCGACCAGATTCGCATTCCGAGTAAGTTCACCGCCGTCGTAGTGCCTATCAGCGGCGTCATTATGCTCTTGCACTTGGTGCACGGCTTTGCCTTGTTGGAGCACTTTATAGATGAGCGCGCCATGATTGATGAGCTCATTGAAACCAATGACGGGGAGAGCCGCTCATGACCCCTGCAATTTTAGTCTTCGTACTGCTGTTGTTTATTGGGGCGCCGGTGGCGGTGGTCATGGCGATGTCGGGCTTGGCGGGCGGCTTTGCGCTGGGTGGCGAGCGCATGCTGGGAATTATCGCAGACCGTATGTTCTCCGGCGTTTCCGGCTTTCTGCTGATTGCCGTGCCGTACTTTATCTTTACCGCTGAGCTGATGAACCAGGGCGGGCTCACCCATAAGCTGATCGCCTTTAATAATGCGCTGTTTGGCCGGGTGCGTGGATCGCTTTCCCACGTCAATATTTCGGTCTCGGTGTTTTTTGCAGGCCTCACGGGCGCGGCCGTGACCGATACCGTCGCGATCGGCAAAATCATGATCCCCGAGATGAAAAAACAGGGCTACGACGCCGAGTATGCCGCCGCGGTTACCGCCTGCTCATCGATTATTGGGCCGATCATTCCACCGAGTGTGGTCATGGTGGTTTACGCCACGCTGCTGCGCGATATATCGGTAATCGACCTGTTTGCGGGCGGCATTATTCCCGGCCTGCTGATGGCGTTGGCGCTACTGGGGGTGAGCTTTTTCCTGGCCTGGAAACGCGGCTACCCTAAACAGGCGCCCACCCCCTTTAAGGCCGCGATAATGGCGCTGCTGGTCGCGCTACCGGCGATGGTGGTGCCGCTGATTATTCTAGGCGGCATTCTTTCGGGACTCACCACAATTACCGAAGCATCCGGCTTTGCGGCAGTGTATGCCATCGTGATTGGCGTGGTGTTTTACCGCAATCTTACCTGGCGCAAGATATGGGACGCCCTGGTGACCACGGTGCGCTTCTCCGGCGTGGTATTTTTTCTACTCGCGACCTCCGCCGTGCTGGGCTGGTTCGTCACTCGCTCGGGGATTGCCCGAGACGCTGCCAGCATGATTACTACCTTTAGCGATGTCGCCTTTGTGCAGCTGATGCTGGTCTGCCTGCTACTCTTAATAATTGGTACGGTGATGGATGTGCTGCCCGCGCTGGTAGTGATTGCTCCGGTGTTGGTACCTGCCATGCTGCAGCTAGGTTTTGACCCACTGCACTTCGCGATTCTAATGATTGTGGTACTCAATATCTCCAACGTGACGCCGCCGGTCGGCATGACCCTGATGACCGCCGCACGCATAGCCGAAGTGCCCTATGAGCGGGCTATCGTGGCGTCACTGCCGTTTTACGTATCGTTTATTGTGGTGATCGTGCTGCTTGCCGCTTTTCCAGCGCTATCCACCTGGATTCCTTCATTACTTTAATGGGCTGCCAAGGATTGCGAACGCATTATGAAATGTTTTTACCACCCCGATCAGGCCTACCACGCGCCGCCGACCTTTCTGCTGCGCGGTCAGCCTGCACCTTCACCGGAAGGCCCGGTGCGTGCCGAGCTGCTTACCCAGGGCCTGGCAAGCGTGGGGCTTACGCTGAGCGAACCTTTAGAGGCCGATTCGCCCACGCTGCGCAAGCGTTTGGAGCAGATCCATACGCCGCGCTATCTGCAGTTTCTTGACACTATCTACACACGCTGGCAGGAACTCCCCAATGCCGCAGCGTTCGTCGCCCCCAATATTCATCCTTGCGGGGGTGGCCATCACTACCCACGCCATCCGATCGGCCAGGCCGGGTGGCACCTGCACGATATGGCCTGTCCGCTAAGCGCGACCAGCTTTCTTGGGGCGCTGGCCTCGGCAGCTACCGCTGAAGCCGCGGCAGAAGAAGTGCTGAACGGTGCGCCCAGTGCCTATGCGCTGTGTCGCCCGCCGGGCCATCATGCAGGGCCTGAACGCGCCGGCGGTTTTTGTCTTTTAAACAACGCTGGGCTTGCCGCCACCGTACTGCGCGAGCGCTATGCCAAAGTGGCCATCATTGATGTGGATCTCCACCACGGTAACGGTACCCAGGATATTTTTTACTCAAGAAGCGATGTGTGGACCGGCTCGCTACACGCCGACCCCAGCGACTTCTATCCGTTTTTCTGGGGCGGTGCCGATGAAGAGGGTAGTGATGAGGGTGTCGATGCCAACGTCAATTTACCGTTGCCGGTGGGCAGCGATGGCGAGGTGTATCTAGACGCCCTCGCAGTCTTGATAGATCACCTGCAGCGCTATGAGCCCGAAGCCGTGGTCGTCGCGTTAGGTCTGGATGCCCATAAGGATGACCCCCTAGCGGGGCTGAAGGTGGAGACTGAAGCGTTTATCGACGTCGGCAGGCGCTTGGCGGCGCTGGCGCTGCCCACGGTAATTATCCAGGAAGGCGGCTACCCGACCGAGCACCTCAGCGCCAACTTGGCCGCTTTTATGCAGGGCTTTGCGTCATGAGTACAACCGGCTTTTACTGGCACGAGCGCTGCTTTTGGCATGACCAGGGCGCGATTGGGGTGTTTTCTGCCCCCGGCGAGTTCTTGCAGCCCCAGGCCGCCTCGGAAAGCCCCGAAAGCAAGCGGCGGCTTAAAAACATTCTGGAAGTCAGCGGTTTGATCGACGAGCTCCACGTGGTCAAACCGCCGGCAGCCAGCCAGGATGACCTATTGCGTTTTCACACCCCGCGCTATCTAGAGGCGCTACAGGCAGGCGATCAGGCGCAGGGCGGTAACGGCGGCGACTGCGCCCCGTTTATGCCGGGCAGTTGGGCCGCCGCTCGCCAATCGGCGGGGCTGGCTATCGCGGCGGTAGAAGCCGTGGCGCTAGGGCAGGTCAACAATGCCTATGCGTTGTGCCGCCCGCCGGGGCATCACGCGGAAGCGGATCAGGGGCGGGGGTTCTGCCTGTTAGGCAATATTCCGGTTGCAGTCATACGCGCACGTGCCCTAGGCCAGGCGCAGCGGGTGGCAATTCTCGATTGGGATGTTCATCACGGCAATGGCCAGCAGGCGGCGTTTTATACCGAGCCTGACGTGTTGACAGTTTCGGTGCATCAGGCGGCCAATTATCCGCTGGAAACCGGGCACTTTGCGGAGCAGGGCGAAGGGGCCGGTGTGGGTACCAACCTCAACCTGCCACTGCCTCCCGGCTGTGGCCTGGGGGCTTATGAGTACGCAATGGAAACGCTTATTCTGCCAGCGCTCGAAGCCTTCGCGCCGGATTTAATCGTAGTGGCCTGTGGCTATGACGCCTGCGCCAAAGATCCGCTGGGCAAAATGCTGCTCAACAGCGCCGCCTTCGCACGCATGACGGCTCAGCTTAAGGTGCTTGCCGAGCGCTGCTGCGCAGGTAAGCTCGTGTTTGTGCACGAGGGCGGCTATTCAGAAGGCTACGTTCCGTTATGTGGCCACGCCATTATCCAAACCCTGGCGGGCAGCGCGCTTGGCGTACCCGACCCGCAGAATGATGAAATCGCTGCCTGGGGCTATCAGGCCTTGCAGCCGCACCAGCAGGTTCTGATCGATGGCTGGCGCCAACAATGGGAGAGCATGCATGACACCGCTTTATGATCGCGACGGCTGGATTTGGCAGGACGGTGAATGGCGCGAATGGCGCGAGGCCAAGGTGCATCTGTTTACCCATACCCTGCATTATGGCATGGGCTGTTTTGAGGGTGTGCGCGCCTACGCTGGCGCTACGGGTACGCATCTTTTTCGGGTAGAACACACGCGCCGCCTGGCGGAAAGCGCCCATGCGCTGGATGTCCCACTGCCGTTTAGCGAAGCGGAAATAATCACCGCCCAGCGCGAGTGTCTGAGTAAAAACGGCTTGAGCAATGCCTACTTGAAACCCACCGTGTTTTTAGGCGCAGAAGGCCTGGGGCTTCGCGCCCAGGGGCTGACCACCCATGTGATGGTAGCCGCCTGGGATTTAGGCCCGTATATCTCACCCCAGGCCGCCACCCACGGGCTGCGTGCGCTAACGTCTTCCTGGGCACGCCATCATGTGAATATCAGCCTGTGTCGCGCCAAGACCAGCGGCCACTACGTCAACTCAATGCTGGCGCTCAATACCGCTGTGAAAGCCGGTTTTGATGAAACCATCATGCTTGACCCCGAGGGCTATGTAGCCGAAGCCTCGGCGGCTAACGTCTTCCTGCTGCGCGACGGCGTACTGCACACGCCCGAGGTGACGTCGTGCCTGCAGGGAATTACCCGGGATAGCGTGATTCAGCTAGCGCAACAGGTACTGGGTATTGAGGTGCGTGAGCGCAGAATTACTCGCGATGAGCTGTATACCGCCGATGAGGCTTTTTTAACCGGCACCGCCGCGGAAATACTCCCGCTGCGTGAGTTGGACGGACGTTATATCGGCGGACGCGCAGGAGCGTCGAAGCGGGGTGAATCGATCAGTTCTGATAGCGTCACGGGCAGGCTACAGCACCTCTATCGCCAAGCGGTGCAGGGCGAGCTTGAAGCGTTTAAGCACTGGCTAACGCCCGTGCAATATAAAGAGTGAGCGGGGCGCCTACAGCGCCATTACTTTGGGCTCAAAATCACTGTTTTCAGGGATGCATTGAACAAGTAATCACGCAATAATGGGGGACAGATTGCCCGCCGCGTATCGAGGATAGCACGTCATGACAACCAGTGAGCAGTTGCTACCCATGCCGGTGTTGTTGGTCGAAGATGAGCCAGAAATGCATTTACGCTCAGCACGTATTTTGCGCGATATTGGCTATCATGAATCAGTTATTGATCATGTCGATTGTGTGAAAAGTGCTCTGGAGTATCTCTCTGATCAAATTCCCTCTTTAGCGCTTGTGGATCTTGGCCTGCCTGATGGCAGTGGCATTGAAGTAATTTCACGCTTTCGTCAGCATAATCCTGCCATGTTAATTTTGGTTATTTCGGGAATGAGCAGCCAGGACGCTATTTTGGGGGCGCTGATAGCAGGCGCCAATGGCTATTTACTCAAAGAACGGGATGACCTGGAAATCATGCTTTCAATTCGCTGTGTAATGCGCGGTGGGGCACCGATTGACCCTTTTCTAGCGAGAAGTATCATTGAAAACATCCTGCCCCTTGATGAAAGCCCAGGAGCAGGGAAAGAGAGTCATAATGGAAACGGCTTAATTCCCGCACCGGAAAACCATGAGTCACTAACCTCACGGCAAATAGGTATTTTACAACTCGTCTCAGAGGGCATGAGCAATAGGGAAATTAGTGAGCACCTTTGCATTTCCAAGTATACTGTCGAAAGCCATATAAAAAATATTTATCAAAAGCTTACTGTATGCAACCGTGTTTCTGCAGTTACTACCGCGCGTTCCTTGGGGCTACTCTCGTAATATTGAGTCTGGTTTCTTCACCGCTATTTGCCGCTCCGCACTCGTGTAATGAAGCTATTGTTAGCGCCCAAGTCGCCAAGGTCTCTTCTATACCCGTTCCCACACATACGCCAGACGATGCATGGAGTGACGTTCGCCTACCCGACTTTAGCTGGTATGAGCGCTGGCCTGATTATCAGGGGTGGGCCTTGTATCGGGTGACGTTTCGAGCGGATTGTTTTCAAAGGGGGCGGTTGGATGATCCTTTAACACTGGTGGTCAGCTATTTGAATACCGCCGGTGCCATCTACGTCAATAACCAGTTATTGCATCGTGATGTATCCTTGAGCGAACCATTGACCCAAGGAATCAATACCCCGCGTCATTGGATATTAACAGACGCTGATCGCCATGCCGATACACTGAATACGCTGCATGTTTATGTAAAAGGTATACCGCAGCGTATACCCGCGGGGCTGGGTAGTGTAGTGATTGCGCCTTACCATGAAGCCATGCCTCTTTATAATGCGTGGCTATGGAGCAAACTGCGTATTCCCTGGATGAGTATTACGGTTTCATTCGCATTTGGTTTGGCAAGCTTGGTCGTTTGGATAAAGAACCGGCAGCTAAGTGTGTTTTTCTAGTATGGCGCTGTTAATTTAGCTTGGGTGCTTTTTTATGGCGTTTTACAGTTACAGGACCCTTGGCCATTACCAGATACCCTCGCCATATTAAAAATTAGCCACATTGCCTTTGTATTTTATGTTGCCTGCTTTTGCATGTTGCTATGGAGGTTTGCCGAGCGCCGATCACCGCGCTTGGAATTTAGCCTGTGGGGATGTGTCGCAATCGCTAGTATGGCGCTACTCTATGTGCCGAGCCCCTCATTGAGGTCTATTGTTGATGTGGCCGTGTTTCTGCTGTTTGCTATTCTACTGTTAAGTGTATTTATCCAGTTTATTATCTTTACCGTTTCAAACCCCCGTACTGAACGGGTCATTGTTTGTATTACCTTAATTATTTTTGTCATGATTATGCTTCATGACCTTTCCCTTATTTTCTCCCCTGCCAGGAGCGAAGAACCCACCATTTGGGCTCCTTATGCTACGTTACCTGCCGCTTTATGTATGGCAATAGTGATGACGCTGTTTAGCCGACGCACCATTCGGCGGCTAACATCATTCAACACAGAGTTAGAGAGTGAAATAGAAGCAGCGCGTCAAACGTTACAAACGCAAATGAATGAGCAGCAACGTTTGCGTATTGCTAACTCGAAACTGCACGAACGCTTAAGATTAGGGCGTGAGCTTCACGACGGCTTGGGAAGTTCGCTGGTAAGTGCCATTGCGCGTATGGAAAGGCATCAAAGCGCTTCCCTGGATAATACCAAAATACATCGAATTGCACTCGCAACGCTCAAGCTGTTGCGTAACGATCTTCGGCATATTATTGATAACGCGTTTACCTCTTCACAGCCTGCCTCATCAGCGCCAGGGCCATGGATAGCCCCTATTAGGCAGCGTTACAGCACATTATTTGATGAACTGGACATGCGCTTAATTTGGAGTATTCCGACCCAATGGCACCAGCCACCCACTGAAGAACGGTGCATGGCGCTGGCACGAATTATGGAAGAAGCACTTACCAACATTATCAAGCATAGCCGAGCAAAAGTGGCGCGTATTACCCTGCGCCAAAATACACATAACCTCTTCTTGGCGATTGAAGACGATGGCATTGGCTTTGATATGTCGCTAGTAAAAGATGCAGGCTTTAGCGTCGGTATCCAAAGTATGCAGATTCGTGCCAGGGGGCAGTCAGGACAGTTATGGGTTTTCTCGCGCCCAGGTATTACTCGCCTGGTAGTACGGATGCCGAATAGGGGGCAGGCTGGCAAGGCTTAAACAGTCTCCACGCCTTGCCATCGTGTGTTGAATAATTAAAAACGATAGCTGGTTGACGCCCAAAGGGTAGGGGTGCGCTGGTGGTTATCCGCCTGGGCATCGCCACCCTCCAGCTTCCATGCGCTACTAACATTCAGGCTGATGCGTTCATGTTGGTAACGCAGCCCGATACCGGCGCCCGCAAGCGACCGTGCGTCATCATCATTACCGCCTCCAAGAGTGCGTCCACCGTCTACGAATACATACGGCGCCATGCCGTTGCCTACATGGTAACGTCCCTCTAATTGAGCTAGCCAGCCACGACTATCCGACCCTTCGCCAACGGGGTAAGCGCGCACGCCATACGGCCCTCCCAAGAAAAAACGTTCCGAGCCGTCAATACTGTCAATGTCTGTCCACTGAGCATTAATGCGGCCATATAGTTCAAAACCACTGCCTAGCGCTTGAATTCGGGCGACATCCAGAGTGACGTAAGTAAAGCCGTAGTCGGAATCTTCCAACTCAGTTTGTGTTTGGGAAAGTGTGCCAGGGGTTAGCGCCACGGAGCCGTAGGTAACGCCCCCCGCACCTAACGTATCCCGATGATCAAAGCGTATACCCAACGGCAAGCCATGGCTGCTAGTGGCTCGGCGATAGTTAAAGAGATCAATATCATCGTGCAAGTCTTTATAGAGATACCGGGCGCTTAATGACACATTGGATTGTTGGCTGCGCACGAGGGGATAATAGACGCCCACCGAATAAACGTCTGCGGTGCCGGTATACCCTTCAAAGCCTTCACCAAGCGTATAATCGGTATAGGCATAACCGAGCTCACCCCGTATACCCCGGGCGCCCAAAGGAGTTGAATAACGTAAATCGCCTAGCCAGGTATGCTCGTTGGAATAAAGGCTGGTAAGGCTTAACTCATCGCCCATCGTCGCCAAATGGTAGGCTGAAAGGCTTGCTCTACCCCGGTATTCCCCGGAAAAACGGCTACCGTGGTTGTCCGCTCCAATACTCCCCATGACACGCTGACGACTATTTACGTGAACCTCCAGATCGCCGTCACCTTGACGGGTGCCTGGCCGCATAACGGGGGTAATCGCTATACCGGGTAAATCACCCAGTAGCAGCATGCTTCGCTCCAGGGACGCCGACTCAATGGGAGTGCCTGTTCGTAAAGCAGACAACCAAGGAGTGGTCGCTGCCGCTAACGTTGGGTCATCGCTGGTCGCCGTCACTTGGCCATAGCGCCCTTCAACGACCTGAAGTTCAAGTATGCCATTAGCCAAGGATTGCGCAGGGATAAGGGCTTGTGCAAACGGGTAGCCGTTATCGCGGTAATACTGGCTGATGTGATTAGCCATTGCCTGGATGCCCGCCAGATCCTGTGGGCGATTTATCTGGTTTTGAACGAGCAGGAGAAGTTCGCTGCTGGTGAAGCGACTATTACCGCTAAAGCGAATATCGTTCAGGCTGATGTGTTGCCCACCCGGGGCAACCTCAGAAAGTGGTTGCCCCTGGAGGTTTAACGGCACCGTTGAAGATTGAGGGCTGGCAGTGGGGGGCTCGTTTTGTTGCAGTATCTGCCCTGCATCGGGCGGTAGCTGAGCGAAAACACCACTGCTCATTAGCAGGCCAGTGCAAAGCAAAAGCGTTTCATTCCATCGGTTGGCGGGTGAAAAGGGGGAGCGAGTACAAGCCCCTAAGCCATGCTGTTTCATTCTGTATTCCCTATACGTTTTTACGCTGGCAATCAATGGGTGCCCCTTATGCCAAGGGCTCCACGTGTTATTTCTGATCGACTACTTGGCAAGGCGCTTTACTTGATCCCGCAAAAGCGCCCGCCGAGTTGCTTGCTGCACACCCTATTGCCCTTGATCCTCAAGCTGAATTCCATGACCTTCTACGCTAACGGTTGCTGTCTGCTGCTGTAGCTGCTGAGTCAGCAGCTCTTTTGTACGGCTGTCGTGGGGGTCGCGGGGCAGCATCGCCCATATCATGTTGGACGATAACTTATTTACAGGAAGTGATATCTCAGGCATTGGTTCTGGTGCTATCACTAGCTCACCAGGCTCGAAGGTGATCGCGTAATTGGGATTGTTGCTGTCCGTGACCGTGCCTTGCTGGACCGTATATTGGCCTGCTCCGTTTCCCGCATCATGTTCGAGCTGGCCTGCGAGAAGTTCCCCTTCGACGAGGCCGCAATGGGCGCTAAATGCTCCACAATCCGTTTGCCATGTCAGTCGAAGAGCAGGGTTATTGTCAATTAGGTGGTGATGGTCAGCGGCAACGGTTACGGGGCGGCGCTGGACGGTCAGGGTGCCGTTGTTCTGAATCAGGTCGTAACCTTGTTGGGATGAGTACAGTCCTTTCATTGCCACTGCATGGTCGCCCGCATCCCTGCCGCCGCCCGAGACAATCCCCGTGCCGAGTATCAAGCTGGCATCATGGTGAGCCTCTGCGCGCCAGATACTGGGACCGATTTGGTTGGCGCCATTGTAGGTCACTGTGGCATCAACTGGGTTTATATCAAGTGTGGTCAGGAAGCTGCGCAACAACGGGGTACTATGGTCTTCGTAAAGGCGCCATACGCTACCGGTGCCGCCTTCGGCGTCTATATCCGTGCCCCAACTGACAAAGGTTGCCAACTCTTGCAGCTCGGCGAGGGTTTTGCCGCTGTCGTTGGTCTTTCGGCCTCCATCGTTTAAACCTACCGGATTGAAACCGTGATTGATGGGGGTGCCTGCTGCATCCGTAGTCGCAAAAAAACTGTTTTCAATGGTGCCGGTACTGGCGTTTTTTCCTAGCAGGCCTCCGATATTTTGTGAGCCGGTTACGTCGCCAGTGGCATAGCTTTGACGAATGATACCGGCGCTGAGTCCTGTCAGGCCGCCGACATTTTCATCACCGCGCACGTCACCAGTAGCATAGCTTTGACTGATAGTGCCGGTAAAATTTGTTCCCGCTAGACCGCCGACGTCTTTATCACCGCTCACGTCCCCGGTGGCATAGCTTTGATTGATGGTGCCGCTAGTGCTAGGAACACCTGAACCAACCAGGAAGCCCACTAGGCCGCCGACATCATCAGTGCCGCTAACGTTGCCGGTGGCGTAGCTTTGGCTGATGGTGCCTTCGTCGTATCCCACCATACCGCCAATCATGGAATAGCCAGTTACGTCACCAGTGGCATAGCTTTGACTGATGGTACCGTCTTTGTTATATCCCACCAAGCCGCCAACCCTCTGGGCGCTGGTTACGTTGCCGGTGGCATAGCTTTGGCTGATGGTGCCGCCTACGTTGTACCCCACTAGGCCTCCGGCGCCGACTTGGCTAGCACCCGTTACGTCACCGGTGGCATAGCTTTGGCTGATAGAGCCACTGTTGTATCCCACCAAGCTACCCGTTCTTCGCCTCCCTGTAATATCCGACGCGGACAAGCCGATACCGGTCAGGCGGGCTGAGCGTGTGCTACTGAACAGTCCAACATCATCTTCCTGTGGTCGGTTGATGGTGAGGTCGCTGATCACTTGGCCTTGGCCATCAAGGCGGCCGGTGAAGGGGGTGCCGGCATCACCAATAGGATTGAAACCTGCTCCTGCATTCCAGCCAGCGGTACCGCTGGCGTCGATATCGCCCACCAGTACGAAGTCATTGCCTAGCAAGCGGTGGGATGCTATGCCCTGCAAGCCGTAGACATTGATGATTTGATAAGGATCAATAGCGTTGCCGCTGCCCCCTTGTGTGCGTAGAAAACTGGCGGTGTCTTCCTTAAGACGAAAGTCGTTGGCGGTGAAGACGGGCAGGCTAGCGCTGGTTTGCTGCCAGTGGCCGCTGGCCAAGTCAAAGACACTATTGTCGCCGCCGTTGATGGCGCCGATATGGATGATATCGCCAGCGGTGTCGATGCGAAGGGTGCCGTTGTCCCAGCTTGCTCCATGGGTCAGTGCAATATCGCCAACGGTTGTCAAGTTACTGTCACTGATCACGCGGGTGGTGATCAGGTCGTAGCCCTGCTGGTCGGAGAAGAAATCGCCAATGATGGCATCGGAGGTCGCCAGATATTCCCCGGTAGTGTCACTGCCGGTAAGGGTCAAGGTGCTGCCCGTTCCCAAGGAGCCGCCCAGCACATGGTGTTTATCCGCAGCGTTCCAGTTTTCAGTATTCACAGAGGCAATGTTGCTCTGGTGTATACCTCTGCCGTCGTATTCTGGTCGCATGTCCAGTGGTGTTAGAAAAGCGCGTAGCAGCGGAGTGGTGAAACCATCGTATAAACCCTTATAGATACGCCATACGCTACCGGTGCCACCTTCGGCGTCGATATCCGTGCCCCAACTGTCAAAGGTTGACAACCGTTGCAACTCGGTGTGGGATTTGCCGCTGGTGTTGGTCTTTCTGCCGTGATCGTTTAAACCTACCGGATCGAGACCGTGATTGATGGGGGCGCCTGCCGCATCGGTAGTGGCAAAAAAACTGTTTTCAATGGTGTTGAAGGTGCTCCAGCTGGCCCCCACCAGACCGCCCACCACTTTATTACCCCTCACGTCGCCGGTGGCATAGCTTTGGCGGATAGAACCACCATTGTTAGACCCCGCTAGGCCGCCGACCTGATCATTACCAGCGACATTGCTGGCAGTATAGCTTTGGCTGATAGTGCCGCTTAGGTTTCCCACGAGGCCGCCGACAACGTAAGCGCCACTTACGTCCCCGGTGGCGTAGCTTTGGCTGATAAAACCATCCTGATTTTCTCCCACGAGGCCGCCGACATTTTCGCCGCCAGTTACGTCACCTGAGACATGGCTTTCGCTGATGGTGCTGCGTCTTTGGAGTCCCACCAGGCCACCCGTTCTTTCCCCCCCTGTAATATCTGCCGAGACCAAACCGATGCCGGTCAGGCTGGCTAAGTGGGTGGCACCGAACAGGCCAACGTACTTTTCCCTCGGCCGCTTGATGGTGAGATCGCTGACCACATGGCCACGGCCATCGAGGCTGCCGATGAAGCCGCTACTAAAACCGCTAATATCACCAATGGGATCAAAGCCTGCTCCTGCATTCCAGCCAGCGGTGCCGCTGGCATCGATATCGCTTACTAGTACGAAGTCATTGCCCAGCAGGCGAAGGGATGCCATGCCTTGCAAACCGTAGACATCGGTGAGTTGATAAGGATCGGAAGCGCTGCCGCTGCCCCCCAATGTGCGTAGGAAACTGGCGATGTATTCAATGCGGAAGTCACGGGCTGTGAAAGCGGGCAGGTTGACGCTGTTTTGTCGCCAGGAGCCGTAGGCCAAGTCGAAGACACCAACGTCAATGGCACCGGCGCTGGTGATATCGCCAACAGCATAAAGTGCCAAGGTGCCGTTTTGCGCGGTAATGGACTGGTTGATATTGATATCGTTGTGGGCATCCAGGGTGAGGCGGGTGCCGGCATCCCAGTTAATGGCGGCGTTTATATGGATATCCCCGTCCTCACTCCCGGTGGCCACGGTTGCCAGGGTAACGCTGGTGGTGGCCAGGTTGCTGCTCAATGTGTCGGCGCCGATACCGCTGTCGGTTTTCGTGGCGCCACCGGCGTTGACGTAAAAGTCGGTGGGATCAATCAGCCACTCGCCAGTGTCGCCATCGGCGGCGTGGGTTGTCACGTGCACCTCATCGGCAATACTGATTCTGGCCGCCGAGGTTTCAATAAAGCCGCCGTTGCCGCCCTTCGGCGCCGAGGCGTCCAGGGTGCCTGCTACTTCGACACGGCCTGATTGCATATCGCCCATCAGCATAATTTGGCCATCTTCGCCGCTGGCCAGGGTGCGGGCCTGGGTAATGCCGGTGTGGTTAATCACACTGGCGGTAAGGTCGCTGGCCGCCCCGGCGGTGAGGTACACCAGGCCGCCGTCGGCGCGAATCGCACCGCCCTGTTCGATGTGGGTGGCCAGGCGCGCTTCTTCCACCTCAATCTTGACCGGGCCGCCCAGGTCCAGGGTAACGCGGCTACCCGCGCCCATCAGGGTACTGCCCTGGGGCGTTTCGATGCTGCCCGTGTTGATGATCTCGGCGGCGATCATCGCCACATGGCCCCCGGCAACGCTGGTGATATTCCCGGCGTTGATGACCGCGTTGCCGCTGCCGCCCTCGAAGGTGTAGTTGCCAGCCATGAAGTCTTCGGTCGAAATATCCAGCGTCGAGGCGACCAGCGCCCCCACATCCACCCGCGCTGTCGAAGAGAAATGTACGCCGTTGGGGTTAACCAGAAATACCCGGCCATTAGCGCTTAGCGCACCGCGGATAGAGGATGCCTCGCTGCCGGTGACCCGGTTTAGGGCGGCGGCATCAGCATTGGGCTGGTTAAAGTGAACGTGATGGCCTTCACCAATGGAAAAACGCTCCCAGTTGATCGCCGTGTTCTGGCTGGTTTGGTCAATGGTCAGCGTGGTGCCTTGCGGGCTGAAGGCCGCCTCGCCGGCCACCACCGCACCACCACTGGGCAGCTCGGCGTACACAGGGGAAACGATAAGTGAAAGCCCCAGCGCGGCTGCTGCCGGTGCTGTGCCAATGGCCAGGCGGCTCGCGTTGCCCCGTGCCTTGGGAGGCGTTCCTGCCTCCGAGATGGCCTGCCAAACACCCTTGCGATGGTTCCAGGCGATACGATAACAACGATTCATAAACACGGCTTCCAAATGGGTTCCCGTGGTTCATCATCGCGGTGTATGAAGAACGGGGATAACGGTTAAGAGAGGTACTTATAAATTCCGCTTCCATGCCTGTAGAATTTAAGCAAGTGCGCTCGTCTACCGCTATCCCTGTAATTAGGTATATTGAGGTTTAGGTTTGAATCAAGTCGATGTGGCGATTGCCTGCTCAAGTGTCGCCAGCCGCCCCGGCACCAAGGCGTCCGCTACGGCGGTAATGCGTATTACGTTGGAAAGCGCCGGGTGCGCTAGCCGTGCCACCAACACACCTTCTGAAAGAAGTTGCTGATGTACGTGGGTGGCCAGTTCCTCACTGGGCAGGCGAATGCCGATAAAGTTGGTGGCGCTCGGTAGTACGTCGGCCCCTAAAGAGCGAAAGTGCTCGGCCAACTGCTCTCGGCGCGCTTTTACATCAGCGACGTGCTGGTTCACTTCTTCAGGGTGGTCGAGCACTACTTCGGCGGCGGCCAGCGTCAGCGCGGATACCGCGTAGTGAATACGCACCTTCATCATCATGGCCAGCACCGCCGGTTCTGCAATGGCGTAGCCAATGCGCAGCCCCGCCAAACCATGGGCTTTGGAAAGCGTGCGCAGGCGAATCACGCCGGGCAGCGCGTTAGCCGAAAACGCGCTTCCCGCATCATCACGAAAATCGCCATAGGCTTCATCCAACAGCAGCCAGCAGGTATCCGGCAGCGCCTTGCGCAGTTTGATAATGGCGCTGTCGCTGTGCAGGTGGCCGCTGGGGTTATCCGGATTGGCCAGGTAGACGAGGCGGGCGTTTTCCTGTTGCGCGGCGGCGGCCAGCGCTTCCAGGTCCGGTGCCAGCACGCCGGGCGCTTCATGGTAGCCAGGTTCAATCAGGCGGCAGCCTTGGCCTTTCGCAAAGTAGCCAAACGTGGGATAGGTGCCCGCCGTGCATACCACCGTAGCGCCGGGCTCGCAGGTAGTGCGTAGCGCCAGCGCAATCAGGCTATCGGCACCCGCATCAACCAACAGGTGATCAAAAGGCGTGCCTAGCTGGGCGCTTAACCGGGTACGCACACCAAACGCCTCGGCGTCGCCATAGCTGTAAGCGTGCGCCGCCAGTGCATCACCAAAGTGCTCGCGCAGTGCCTGGTGAGGCATGTCCAGCCCTTCGTTGGAACCCAACTGATGGGGGATCGCTCGGCCCAGACGGCGTTCAAGTACTTTAATTCCCGGAAAGGGGTTAACCGGGCCTTCGCCGGTAAGGTGCTCGGGGTAGCGGGGCATGGCGGTTTCCTGCAATGAAAGTGAAGCGTGGGCGTGAATGTAATCGCTGAGCGTTTAAGTCGCTAGTGGGTTAATGATTACATAAAGCGTTTGGCAGAGTGAATCGGTGAGTCGAGTCATCCAGTAGGTGTCGCCTTGCATTGTGTCTGGCAAGATAGTCGTTTTCGAATTTCTATCGATCAAGGACACGGCATGGCCCACCTGCTACGCATCGTGATGATTCACGGCCACCTGGAAGGCGTGGTTGAACTCAGTGTGGACGGCCACACCAATATTTGCGGCACCAACGCTTCGGGTAAAACCACGCTTCAGCGCCTGGTGCCGGTATTTTACGGCGAGCTTCCCAACAAGGTAGTGCCCAAGACGCGCATGAAGTTTGATGCGTTTTACCTGCCTCATCGCAATAGCTACCTGGTGTATGAATACCGCCGCGAAGCAGGCAATATCTGCCAGGCAGTGTTGACTCGTAAGCAAGAGGGCGGGGTAGAGTACCGCTTTGTGGGCGGGCCTTATCAGCCGGAAGATTATTTGGTGGAGAGCGAGGCGGGCGTGACTGCACTCGACTACACACAGTGGGCCAGCGGCCTGCGCCGTAGCGGCACGCCGGTGTCGTCCAAGCTGGGCGCGACCTCTGAATTTCGCTCGGTGATCCAAAACGACTTTACCCAGCTGCACGGCAATAGTCGCGACGGCCTCAAACTGCGCCAGATCGCCGCGCAGTTCAGTCTGGTCAAGCCCGAGCGGCGTATTCGCCATATTGAAAAGTTGGTGTCGGCGGTGCATGCCAAAGAGGGCAAGATGGATACCCTCAAAACCATGCTGGCGGCGATTTTCGAAGAGGATGGCGTTGAGCTGCCGGTCACGCGGATTCGTAACACCAAGGCGCGTGAATGGATTGCCCAGATGCGCCAATCCATGCGCCTGGAGCCACTGCAGGCGTCGCTCGCCCGGCTTGCCGGGATTGACCGCGAGCTTGCCCATTTGGATACCACCCTCTGGCAGCTTAAGCCCCAGCTTGAAGATGACCGCCAGCAGGCTGAGCGGCGCATGGCTGATGTGGATGCCGAGCTTGCCCGCCATCAGCGCGATTTTCAGCAGCGGGAAAGCGACTATGCCCAGGCGCGGGACGCGCTTAACGACCGCCACAGCGAAGTGGTCAGCGATTTACAGCAGACCCAGCGCCGCCTTAATGATCTGCAAACCCAGTACGAGCGCTATTTCGAGGCGGATATGCCCACTCTTGAGCGCGACATCAACGCGCTGCCTCAGTGGCGCGAACAGCGCGATCAGCTGCGGGCCCACCTGCACGTGATGCAGGATGCGGTAAAAGAGAGCCAGGCGCGGCTTGATGGACGTCTGCGCGAGCTTTCTGAAGCCTTGGCCCGCCAGACCGGTGAAGCCCAGGAGCTGATCGATGCCCTGGTGGAAGAGAAAGCCCTGCGACGTGAACAGCAGTGGGAGGCCGAGCAGCAGCTCAATGAGCGCTACCAGCAGGAGCGCCAACGCCTGGAAGACGAATATCAGGCCCAGCTTGAGCTGGGCGTTGAGCAGCTAGCCGAGCTAAAAGCGCAGCTCTCGCTTTCGACACAAACCGCTGACGAGGCCAACGAGGCGGAGCTTGCCCAGGCGCGCCTGGATCAGGCCCAGCAAGAACGCAACGCATCGGCTGCAACGCTAGACGGCCTGCGCCGCGAATTTGAAAGCTACCGACGCGCCCGGGATGATGCCGAGCACCAGCTAGTTCAGTTGCGCCAGCAGCTTGAGCGCGCCGAGCAGCGCAGCTATGCACTCTATCAGCAGCGTGACCCCGAACAGGGCAGCCTGCGCCATTTTCTGCGCTACCACCGCCCCGGTTGGGAGCAGCAGTTGGGCAAAGTGATTGCCCCAGAGCTTTTGGAACGACGCGATTTAGCACCTCGGTTAGCCGATGGCGGCAGCGACGACCTGTTTGGGCTGGCGCTGGATCTCTCGGCCATTGCCTTGCCCGATTACGCCCAGGACGAAGCCACGCTGCTCGCCGCCATCGAAGAAGCAGATAGCGCCAAGCGTCGAGTGCAGTCAGAGTGCCAGGCGGCCGAGAAAGCGCTTAAACAGCATAACGAGCGTGTCCAGCAGGCCGATGAAGCTCAGGATCAGGGCCGTATGGCCCATAAGCGTGCCGAGCAGGAAGTTGAGTTTGCCCTTGAAGCGCGCCGCCAGCAGCAAGAGCGCCACGCCAAGCATCAACAGGAGCGCCGCGCCACGCACCAGGCCGCGTTAGCCCGCTTGGAACAAACACAAACCGAACTGCGTGAAGAGAAACAGCAAGCCCTTAACGCGTTGGGTGAAACCCATCAAAGCCAGCTGTTAGAGCTAAAAGCCGACGGCCAAAGCCATCTGGACAGCCTGGATGCCCAGCTGCGCCAGTACAAGCAGCAGCTAAGCGACGCCAACACCGAACACCAGCGCCAACGGGCGGAGCTGGAAGAAGCCTTCAGCCAGGAGCTGGCCGAACAGGGCGTCGACCCGGCACAGCTAAAAGACACCAAGGCGCGGCTGGCAAGCCAGGAGGAGCGCATCCGCGTTACCGCCGCCCGTCAGGATGAACTCACCCAATACACCCGCTTTATGCGCGTGGAGTGGGGGCAGCACAAGCCGCAGCTGGTTACCCAGGAAGCCGAACTCGAACAAGCCGAACAGCAGCTTCAACGCGATAAAGAGCGTCTGAAAAACGATTTTCAGGCCGCGCGTAAAACGCACCAAAGCACCGTCAGCACGCTTAAAACGCAGCGTGAAAGCGAACACGCCAGCTTGGAAGCCTTAAAGCCTCTGCTAACCCAGTTGGAAGGCCTCGCCATCGAACCCGACGGCCAGACCCCGGCGGCGCCGCTGGGCGATGTGGACGAGCGCATTGAGCGCGCCCGCCAGGCATTGGGCAATCGCCACCAGCTCATCGAGCAGCTGCGCCGTGGCTGCCTGGAGGTTGAAAGCCAACTGATCAAGGACGCCAGCAGCGGCTTTGCCGAAGCGCTGGAGAGCGAGCGCAGCAAGCTGCAAAGCGACAACCCGCGCCTCCAACTGCCGCTACTGCGCGACATGCTCAAACTGCTTGAAGACCAACAACAGCAGTTGATTCAGGAAGGCCGCAACCTCAGCGATGACCTGGATAAATTCTTTACCGTGTTCCGCGATTTGAACCGTCGCATCAGCGCCCAGAGCCGTCGGCTTTCGGAAGAAGTCGCCGACGACCTGCGCCTGGAAGGCATCACCAAAGCCGAAGTGCGCATTCAGTCCACCATCGACGAACTGGGCTTCTGGGAGCCGTTGAAGCTGTTTGCCCAGCGCTATAAAGAGTGGCGCGAATCCGGCCAGACGCTGCCCAGCGACGACTACCTGAACACCCTGGCCGACGTGGTCGATCTGCTACGCAGCGACCAGCAGTACAGCTTTGAAAGCCTGTTGCGCCTGGAACTGCACCTGAACGAAGGCGGCACGGACCTGGTGATTAAAAACGACCGCCAGCTGCTGGAGTCTTCCAGTCACGGTATGGCCTACCTGATTCTGTGTAAATTCCTGCTCGCGTTTACCCGCCTGCTGCGCGGCGACGCAGAAATCGCCATCCACTGGCCCATCGATGAGATCGGCACCTTGGCCTATCACAACGTAGAAAAGCTGTTTGAGGCCTGTGACAGCAACCACATTCATATCGTCGGCGCGTTCCCCAATCCTGAATCCGACGTGCTACTGCTGTTCGCCAATCGCTACTTGATTGACCGCGATAACGCTAACGCCAATAAACGGGTGTTAAAACGCATTGAACCGCGCCTGAGCCGCTTGGCCGAGCGGCTCCAGGAACGTCAGCAGGAGGTGACGGTATGATCGAACATGGCCCACTGCTTGAGCGTTTACTCGCCGGGGAGTTTGTCTGCCCGGTGAGCGATGAAAGTGGCTATCGCCACTTGAGCAACGCAGAGACCCGCGAGGAGATCGACACCTACCTGCGCCCGCTTAACCGGCGGCTGGCCAGCAATGAAGAGGGCAGCGTCTATTTTCTGGCCTGGCGCCAACTGAATGACAGCGCCCGGGATCAGCTCTCACGCCAGCTTGGCGATACGCTCAACAGCCTGCTGCCGCTGCTGGAGTGGCTACAGCTGGTTCAAGAAGCGCTAGGCCGCGATACCTTGGCCGCCCCTGGCGATGTACTCAAACCGGCCGAATTCAGCGCCAAGTGTGAAGATAACCAAAGCCTGCGCGAGCGGCTGGAACGCCTGGCTACCGACAGCTTTTTTGGCTCACAAAGTGACCAGCTGGATGCCCAGGTAAAGCAGGTCTTCAAGCGCCTGAAAGAGCACGGCTACCTGCTTCAGCCGCATTCCGAGCGCCAGGTATTTGTGATCACCGGCAAGATTGATTACCTGGTGGACCTGGTGCGCTTTATTCGCGATGAAGAGAACCTGCCGATTGATGCCGAAGGAGAAGAAGGCACGCAGGAGGCTCTGTTGTGAATAAGAGCGTGAACGAGCTGGAGAGTCGCCTGCTCAAAACAGGCGCTGAGCGCTTGGCGCTACTGGGCAAGCATTCTGAAACGCTGATGCAGGCCTACACCCGCGATGAAGTGCCGCTGGAATCACTCAGCGATAGCGCGCTGCGTAAGATGTTAGCAGCGCGCATATTATGGCGGCCGGATGAGCAGAGCGGCGTGAAGCTGGCGCCCAAGGTACGCGAACTGATCGCGGAAATGCTCGCCGATGAGACCCGCCGCCATGTGAATGCCGATGTGGCAGAAACTTTGGAACTAATTCGCTCCCTGGTACACAGCTACCGCGAGGCGCGCAGCCGGGGCGAGCACTGGCGGCTGGAGCAACAGCTGATGCGCTTGCGCCAGGAAGTTGACGACCTGAACGGGCGTTTTGCCGATGCCATCGACAGCTTATGGCAGCGGCTGAATAGCGATTTTGGCTTCGTCAGCCAGCTCAACGATAAAATTCGCGAAAACGACCGCGCCCAGAAGCAGATCGCAAGGCTCTTGGATGGCCTGGCACTGATTAACTTTGATGAGTTGATAGAGCTGGTAGGCAGCGACGGCAGCTTGCGTAAGCTACTGATCAGCCAGCTTCAACAGCAGTTAAGCCACCACTACACCGGTTTGCGCGAAGTGCAGCGGCGCTTGATTGAGCTGATGGCGCGCTTTCGTAAGCAGCAAGCGCGCAGCCGCCTGATTAGCGGCATGGCCGCGTTTATGCGTGAACACCCAGGCTTCGTGCCCGGCAACTACGCCCGGCGCAGCGAGGTGCCAAGCTTGGTCAACCAGGCCGCCCCGCTAAACGCAGCGGCCGCCCCGGCGCTGGATCGCAACCTGGAGTGCCAGGTACTCGCTGACCTGCTGCACCAACTACCCCAGCCGCGCCACACCACGCAAACGGTAGAAGCAGCGGCACCCGCCCAAGCACAGGAAAGTAGTCTGGCTGCCGCCCGCCAACAGGCGCTAAAGCAGGATGTGGAACACTTCTATTTAAGCGTGATTGATCAGCCCCACGCGGAGCCGGTCAGCGCGCTTGAATACCTGCACGAAAGCCCGCTCGAATGGCCGGATGAAATCTGGCTGTTCCAGGTGATTGCCGAATACCAGGGCCTGCCGCGTAACGACCAGCGCGCGTTTCGCCTTAAACAGCAGGAGACCCAGGCGAGTGCCTACAATCACCTGCGCCTGATCCACGACGTTGAGCTGCAGCTGGCCGTATGAACCTACCCAGCCGCGCACGCAATGGGCTGAACGGTGTAGCCCGAGAACTTCTCCGCCAACCCACGGTGGAAAAGCCCCGCAGCCAATGGGTCGGCGACGTGGTGGCTTGGTGCCACCAGCACGATATTGACCTGACCACACGAATAAACAGTAAAACGCTGCGCTTTGACGCCGCCTTGCTGGCGCAGATTGATGACGTACTGGAAAGTGCGCGAATAGCACCGCTAGGCCGCTCCCTCAGCGCCCAGGCGAAGGAGGGCGTGGAAGAAGACAAGGCAACCCGCGAAAGCCCCCGTGCGCGGCGGGTACTCGTCAGCTTTCCGCCCCAGCCAATAACCGGGCTTGCCAACGAGGCACGGGCTATTCGCGATGTGGATGTACTGGGGTTAAAGCTGAGCGCCTTTAGCGCTCTAATTCAGGTCGAGAATCTGGACAGCTTCTATGCGTTTTCGCCGGAACTACCCGCACTAAGCGGTTACGCAAACCCGCTGGTCGTTTACCGCGGCGACAGCCACTACGGTGGAGGATTTGCCTTACTGGCTAATGCTTGGCACAAAACCAGACGAACACATATCTACGCCGGTGACTTCGATGTAAAAGGCGTCACGCTAGCACTGGATAGCAACGCTTGGGTCAGATCATCCCTAATTTACTCCTAAGCGTCCATTCAGAACTGATATAGCGCTATTTGAGCAGTAGCGAAAATTTGGCAGCTGTGCTTTGATTGTGATGTGGGAAGCTCGGCTAACAGCCATTATATTATCGGAACTTTTCAATCTTTAATGCATGTTTCTATCGAGGAATAAATTAATTTTAGTTTTTGTTGGTTTAATTATAATGTGTTTTTTTTATAAAAAAGGGAAGTGGAATGTCATCATCATATGACTTGAGCCAATTAGATAATCACTCGTTTGAGAGTATGGTTAATTACTTGGCTCTGCGTGTGCTTGGGAATGGTGTTACAGGATTTGCTGCTGGAGCTGACGGAGGAAGAGATGGTTATTTAGAAGGTGCAGCCCCTTATCCAACTACTAAAGATTCTTGGTCAGGAGTATGGTATATACAGTCTAAGTTTCATAAGCCGAATCTTAGTAAAAACCAACAAAAATGGTTATACGAACAAGTTCGCAATGAGATTGATTTATTTCACAAGCGCGGTCGGACAATTCCTGATGTATGGATTATCGCTACTAATATCGAACCTACCGCTGTTAAAGATACTGGTAGTTACGATAGAATAAAAAGACTAATACATTCTGAACTATCTAGTGAAATAAAATTTGATATATGGGGTGGGAGGAAAATATTAGATTTTCTAGGTAAAGATCCTGATGTTGCTAAACACTATGGACATTTTTTGACACCTGGTAACGTTTTGTCTAGTTTATATGAAAGTATAAATGATAAGTATACTCAAGCTAAAGCAATAATTGAACATTTAATAGTTAATCAGTTTAATGAACAAGCGTATACTAAGCTAGAACAGGCTGGATCATCTTCTGACGCAAGGCCAAAAATTCATCAGCTATTTGTTGATCTACCTTTTACTGTTGCTAGTTCTCAATATGAGAGTTTTTTAGATACGCTTGCAACAAGCGCAACATGTAACCACAAAATTTCTTGCTGGAGTAGTGAGTCAGTTCGAGGAAGAGATTATGGTAAGGCTTTAAAGCGTTCACGTGTGTATATATTGAAGGGTGGGCCCGGCCAAGGTAAATCGACCTTAGGCCAGTTTTATAGTCAAATTCAAAGAGCATCATTTATATTGAATGAGGGGGGGCCTAATGTTCTTCCTGCAGTAGTAGAAACCGCTAATGAGCTGAGAGGAGTCGCTGAACGGCTAGGACTATGGACCAACGTACCTCGTATTCCTGTCCAGGTTGAGCTTAAAGAATTTGCTACTTGGTATGGTGGAAGAAGAGATAAGGAATCGAAAGGAATACTTAGTTATTTAGCTGAAAGAATTGCGGCTAAAACGGAACAGCAAGTTTTATCTGGCACTCTTAAAAGGGCAATCGGCACTAAAAGCTGGTTTTTTAATTTTGATGGTCTTGATGAAGTGCCAAATGATGTAAAAGACAATATTGCTGATGAAATAATAAAATTTACTGACGAGATTTTACCTTCTGTTGATTCAGATGCACTAGTTCTGTGTACTACCAGACCTCAAGGGTATTCTGGCCAATTTGAAAAGTTAGATGCGAGTACAGCAGTCCTTTCACAATTGCCGGTTAATATAGCTCTACTCTGCGCAACTGCAGTGGTTAGATTCGGCCGTACTGAATCGGAAGGAGATTATTCTGTTGAGACCCTTTCAAACGCAATGCATTCCGAACAAGTTCGTGAATTAATGACGACTCCTCTTCAATCGCATATTATGGCGGTTGTGGTTAGAGATGGAGGCAGACCACCTGAAAAAAGATGGGAGCTTTTTGAAAATTTTTATCGAGTTATGAAAAAGCGTGAAAGCCAGAAAAACTTTAAAGATCCTCGAATTAATAATCTTTTAAGAGAAGATAAGCTTTTAAAAGCAATTCATGCCAGGCTAGGGATCGCGTTACATGCAAAAGCAGAGATAAGTATTGGAGCTGAAGCTACTCTTGAGAAAAAAGAATTTGAAAAGCTTTCTAGAGAAACGGTAACAATGCTATCTGATGCTAACATAGATGAAACTTTAAGCGCTTTAATGGAGGCAACAACCGAGCGTTTAGTCTTTGTTAACACTCCGGATAATAGCGATTATGTAAGATTTGATATTCGACAACTACAAGAATTTTTTGCAGGTGAATTTATTTACACAGACGTAACAGCTATTACTATGCGTGATCGCATAGATGTTATATGTGCAGACGCTCATTGGCGAGAGGTTATGCACTTTTTACTAAGCTCTCTTGTAGTTAATGGGAGGATTTCAGAGTTAGCTATGTCTGCGGATGTGCTTTCTTCTACTGATAATTGGGAAGGCTGTCATTTCAAACAAATTTTTAGAAAAAGACTAGCTATAGGAGCGATCCTATCTCTTAGGTTGATAACCGAAGGTGTTCTTGAACAAGACCGTCGAGTACGACAGAACTTTAAAAGTGTGTTAATCCCTTTGTATGGTACTTTAGATAGTGGGCTTATAGATTTAATGGCTAATGTGAGTCACACTAACACAAAAATATGGCTGCAAAGTTGTATGATTGAGTATTTGTTTGAAGCTAGTGAAGAAGAGCAAGTTGGTGCTGCAATTGTGCTGACTAAATCCCTTGGTGAGGATAGTGATCAGCTTGCACGCGTTCTTAATAGAATACTGAAATCATCTTCAGGTTATATTAATGCAATACTAAAAATTAATAAGAGGAATGTTCCTAGGTTTTCACGCTCTGAAGAAAAAAATGATGAAGTTCAGGAGTGGTTTATTAATGGGTTAATTTCTATTCTTAATGAAAATAAAGTTAGAGTTGGGCTGGATTATTCATTATTGCTTGGTGTTTTAATTGACAATCAGAAAACAAGCTTACAATGCTCCGAATTTTTTAAGCTTTCTGAAGTTGAAAAGTTAATACTAAGCTTGTTTATTAAGAACTTTCCTGATAAAGAAAAACATGTTATAACCCCAAGGTGGAAGTATAAAGGTATTGAGTTTGAGATATTCAAAGATAACTGGCAGTCTGGTTCTATACCACCCTTAATTGATTTTGAAATTGGATCTACCAGTGAGCTTAGCCCTTTTTTCCAATATTGTGCGGCAACTATCAATCTAGCGAAAACTAAAAGCTATGAAGATTTTCAAAATTATTGTTCTTTTTCAACTTGGATTTTAGGTTTCGAAAAGTTAGCTCCGAGCTATATTTGTGCGATGCTTCCATTAGACTCTATGAGACACCAGGACTTAGAGCTTATAAAAAAGCTTTCTTTTCTTGATAAGTCAAGTTATGAAAAGTTTACGAAAACGGGAAAGCTTAATGGGCGTAATATTCGTCCTTATACTGATATGGTTGCAATAAATGGTGATTTTACAAAAGCCAGCTGGAAAGCTGTTTGTCGAGATTTTCCCTATCTAGCCGCTAGTGTTTTAATTCATGGGCAAACTCACGGTGATTTAAATTTTTTGGGATCTTTGGAATCATCTGACTTAATTGAGCATGCATTTTCTCAGCCGGAAGCATATGCTCCCCACATACTTCATTGGGGTAATTTATTCAGGCTGGCTGGTTCTAGAGAGCAAGAATTAAGAGAAATATTTTTGGAGAAGTTGTCAGAAACGCAGGTTGAAGGCTTGGTATTTCAACGTTTTGAAGTTGAAATATCTCCGTTTCATATAGATTTGATTCGCGAGAAGAGGTTATTGCCTTTATTTGCATCAGCATTAGTATCTATAAGTAACTCTATTAATGAATTCTCAAAATTCGGTAAACGAGAGTATAATAATGATATACAGACTGATCCCTTCTCTATATTTGGAATCAATAGCTCTGATTTGTTTGATATATTTTCGAACCCAAAAGAAGAAAAGCTCTTTCGACAATCCTCTATTTCTTGTTTTTTAGTTATTGGTAGTGCGCGTGATGGAATAGCGGAAGAGGTTTTTTTTAGAGATAATATTGATGGTATTTTCTTTGAAATTTTAGATTTAGAATCTCCGGGATGGTTAGCGCTGTCAATGTTAAAATTTGCAGAGAAAAAGCTTATGCCAAATAATGAAAGATCTGCAACCTTGCTAGGAAGGCTTATTGATTTCTATAGAGATGATTATATTATGAGTCATAGAATGCAAGTTATTCTCTCAAAATGGCGTGAGCGCTCCTCCTCTCCTGTATCTAAAAAGAGGTGTTTAAATGACTGGCTAAAACAAGAGGATTAATGCTTTAAATGTAAAAATATGAATACGAGAGGTGCTTTAAAGCACCTCTGTAATTCAATTTTTTTATGCTTAAGTGCAGAGGGTAGGGTTTTTTGTCGGATTGTTAATAAGCTGGCTTGTTAATGGGTTGTATTACTTGTGCAGTTAAAGTGTGAGGCGTTACAGCGGCTAAATTTTTAAAGTCTCATTTTCTCCGAAGTTATCCCTTGATTGCGTAGCGCTATACTTTAGAGTTCGATCCTACGTAAGGAGATTGGACATGATAAAGCGCCTGAAAGCGTATTACACTTAATTAGCCTCATGGCTGACATGACTCAATGTAGAGAAATGACTTGCCCAATAGCCGTAGCCTCAGTAGTCAATAAGCGTGTTTCTATAGTTGCTTAGAAATATACTATGATCAAAAAAATGAATACCATGGAGGGGTATGAACCTACTCTTTCTCGGCACCTCCGCTGGCGTGCCCACCAAAACAAGAAATGTCTCCGGGATCGCCTTACGAGAGAGCAAAGGGAAGGGCTGGTACTTGATAGATTGTGGTGAGGGCACCCAGCATCAGATTTTGCACACCAAGCTATCGTTCCATTCCTTGAAAGCCATCTTTATTACCCACGTGCACGGCGACCACTGTTATGGGCTGCCGGGCATACTGGCGAGTGCGGGGATGGGTGGCCGAAAAGCGCCGCTGACCATTGTGGCGCCCGCAGGCATCAAGGTATGGTTGGAGGCTACCTGTGAGGCCACGCAGTTATGTTTGCCCTTCGCCCTGGAATTTATCGACTCGAACGAGCTGCCAAGCGTCCAGTTTGAAAGCATCGCGATTACTACTCACAGGCTTTCACATCGGGCGCCGTCTTATGCTTATGGGTTTACGGAGAGAAAGGTCGACGCTGACTTGAATATTGAAAAGCTAACGGAAAAGGGTATTCCGAGA
>NZ_JBQSYD010000016.1:0-88227 GCF_052378905.1 Halomonas sp. AOP22-C1-8
GTTCAAGAAATAGATGTCTATAGTGCAGACATTCCTGTTAATTTGAATAAGCTTGAAAATATAGTGGATGAAGACGTTTCGGATGCTATAGCAACGTGTTCCGCCACCCAGAGTGTATGGCTAACTGTTGATACTTTGTTAGCGACCCTTGTTAGTGAAGATGGTATTGTCTGCATAAGTGCCGAAAAAGTTGTTAGCGAGCATGCTTATAAGCTACCTTACACTAAAAGAAGGCCTGGTATTCAGTTATTTGCCTTTGATGCTGTTCATGTGCCGGTATTTGAATCAGATATTAGAGAGCTTTTTGAAATAAAAAAACAACGATGATTTAATAGTGTTGCGGAAACTTATGATGAAAATTGGCAATAATATAGCCCAACACCAATCTTTCTCTGATGGATTTTATCTTATACCGATACTGATTCAGATGAAATTGGCGGAACCTAATAATAAGCTCAATAAGTTTTTAGCAGAATCTCTGATTAATTTATCTTTAAGAGCCCAGGTTTTTGTGCAAGATGAAATGACATGTGAATTTCGCTTGGCCTCTTCGTATTTTAAAGTGCAAAGATTTTTGCAAAAACATAATCTTAAATCGCCAACAACTTTATACTATTACGAGCGCTTTGCTCAAGGGCATTTCATGGATATTAATAGTATAAACGGACATTTAAGAGGGTTTTTTGAAGAATGAGACATGCTTGATATCGACCTAGACAGCGTTCTGGTATACGGGTTTCCGAACGGTGTAGTGCTCAGTTTGGTCGCCGAGTAATATACGCGCGACTGGACGCTGGCTTAGTCCTATTTTCGCGTCATGACCGCCTATTCCATCTTGCGTAGCGAGAAGGTGGGGCTTGGAAAAGAAGATTATGTCGCGTACTTGTTTCCATATATTCGCCCTGAAACGATTCTTAAAGCTTGAGCGCAGGGTGCCCGCGTAACTATTGAGCGCGCTTAGCCTGTCCGTGCATACTCTCCGGCTGGTTTTTCTCTGCACTAAAACCAGCCTCGTGTTCAAGTAGTGAGCTTCACGCCTCAGCCCCACTCACCCGCATAACCTCCCTAACCACCGCATCATTCAATATCCCTCGTTTGGCTTCCACCAACGTAAGCCATTCGCGGGCGCGGGTGATGCCGGTGTAGACAAGCTCCCGCGTTAGAATCGGGTTGGGCGTTTGCGGTAGTAGCAGTGCGGTGTGCAAGAACTCTGAGCCCTGGGACTTGTGTACCGTCATCGCGAATACGGTTTCTACCGCGTGCAGGCGGGAGGGCAGTACCCAGCGGATGGGATTTTTCGTATCGCTGGTCGGAAAGGCGACTCTATATAAGGTTCTTCCTACGCCGCGCGGGTCGGGCACTGCTAGCGTAATGCCAATATCGCCGTTCATTAGCCCCAGGCTGTAGTCGTTTTGCGTGACCAGCACTGGGCGGCCTTCATACCAGCCTTTCTCTAGTTCGATATCGCTTGCGCTTAATAGCGTGTGGCTGCGCAGTACCTTGGCGATGCGTAAATTCAAGCCTTCCACGCCCCACGGCCCTTTGCGTAGCGCGCAGAGCAGTTGGAAGTGGCCGTAGGCGTTTAGCACCTGGCTGGCCCACGTGTCGTAAATGCCTTTGTTTTCCTCAAACGCTAGCGTTACCTCGGGGCGCTGTTGGTCCAAAACCGTGAGGTAGTGCCGGTATCCCGTGGGTGGCGCTATTTCTTTATTGGTTTTCTTATCAAGGCGGCCTTTACCGGCATTGGGGAAGCGCTCCGGGGAGCCGGTCACCACTAGGCGCTCCAGGGCGCTGTCATTTTCCCCGCCCAGCACCAAATGATGCAGGTCGGCATAGCCGTGGCGCAGGGCGTTGTGTACGGCATTCTGTTTATCGCGCTCGTTAAGCGTGGCGCTTAACGGCTGGTTAATCGCCTCGGCCAACTGGCCAATGCCGCTGGCGGTGTCAAAGCGGTGGCTTACCCGCAGCATGGTAATCGCTTGGTCGAGCGCCTGGCCGTTGGGGCAGGTTAGCGCTTCGGGCAGCGGCTGGCTGGTGAGTTCGGCAAGCCACTGGGCGGTTTCCGGCGTGTAATGCGCGGCCTCGGCGCGGCGGCATAAATCACCCAATACGGCACCGGCTTCAACTGAAGCGAGCTGGTCTTTATCGCCCAGCAGCACCAGCTTGGCGTGAGCGGGCAGGGCGCTTAACACGGCGGTCATCATTTCGATATCGACCATAGAAGCTTCGTCGATTACCAGTACGTCCAACGCCAACGGATTGTTGGGGTTGTGGCGGAAGTGGCGGGTGTCGGGCCTGGCGCCTAGCAGGCGGTGTAGGGTGGTGACTTCGGTGGGGATGGAGATTCGTAGATGCTCTGTGCCTGAATCATCGCCGAATGAATTCGGCTCCCACAATTCGCTCTGCTCCCATAGCGCCGCAAGGTCTTCGATAGGCAGCTGGCTTACCTGCCCGGCAATGGATTCATTCAGGCGGGCGGCGGCTTTGCCGGTGGGGGCGGCCAAGCGAATGCGCAGCGCTTGCGTTGGCGAGTGGGCCAGTTGTAGGGTTTGCAGCAGGGCGAGCAGGCGCACCACGGTGGTGGTTTTACCGGTGCCGGGGCCGCCGGTAATAATCGCAAAGTGGCTGCGGGCCGCCAGCGCGCAGGCGACCTTTTGCCAATCCAGGGTGCCGTTGTCGGGGAACAGGGTGTTCAGGGCTTGTTGGAGCAGGCCTGAATCAAGCACATCACTACCCATCACCGAAAGCGGCTCATGCCCAATTGCCGTGTTAGCGCCTTCTTCAAGCGCCAAGCGAGCGGCGATTTCCTGGTGCAGGGTTTGTTCGTACTGCCAGTAACGGCGCAGGTAAAGCCGGGTGGTGTGCGGGGTGTCGGAGCGTACCAGCGGTGTGTTGCCGTGGCCGTTGCTGATCAGCGAGGGGTGCTCAAGCGCGGCCTGCCACTCGGCAAGCGTTAGCGTGGCTAATACCTCGCTGGGTAGCGGCGGCGGGTCGCTTAGGTCATCGCCTTCTGGCGGTAACGAAAGAGCGAAATCCGGTGCGTTCAGTGTGGCGTTTAAGTCCAGGCACACATGGCCTCGGCCCAACTGATGGCTGGCAAGCGCGGTAGCCAGCAGAAGCAGCGGCGACACCTGGCCTCCCTCGCGGGCGAAGAAGCTGACCAGCGCGCGGTCCAGGTCGCGTAGCCAGCCTCTGGCGACCCAGCGCTCGCAAAGCGCCATTAAAGTGCCCGTATCATTCAGCGCAGGGTGCCGTTGGTGGCCAGGTGCTACTGTGCTGTTACGCGGTGTGGCAGGCGCAGGCTCGTTTTCGCCGAACAGGTCCAGGGTTTGTGAATCTTTCATGCCGTTTCCTTAAGGCCAGTGCCGCTGGCCGTGCCTGCAAATAATGCATCCAGCGCTTCAATCAGCGCCACCGGGGCGGGTTCGGGGTGTACGCCGCGTGCAGGCGTACGGCTGCCACGCAAAAATACGGTCAATGAGCCGCCCAAATGGACGTGCGGGTCGTAGTCGGGCAGGCGGGCTTTTAACAGTCGGTGCAGCGCCAGCAGGTACAGCGCGGCCTGTAGGTCGTAGCGTTTTTCCAGTAGCGCGGCACTCAGTGCCTCGGCACTATAAGCGCTGTCGTCTGCGCCCAGGTAGTTGGATTTCCAGTCCAGCACGTAAAAGCGGCCATCAAACTCAAACGCCAAATCGATAAAGCCTTTGAGCATACCGTTGAGCGTGTCGGCATCCAGCGCGGGCCGGGCAAGGCCGGGAAGTAAGTGCTGGCTAACCAGCGCATCCAGCGCCTGCGTATCCACCTGGTGGGCAGCAAACCAGAACTCTAGTTCTACCTGATAACCGCTTAGCTGTTGAAGCGCCACGGCACTTTGCTGGCCGGGAAGCGGCAGTTGAGTGCCGAGCAAATCCTCAAACCAGCCTGCCAGCGGTTCATACCACGCTTGCCAGCCGCGCAGTTGCAGGCGGCGGCGCAGAGTGTCTTCACGGGCGGCGGCGTCTTCAAGCGCCTTGGCAAAGCCCAACTGGCCTGCCCATTCCAGCAAGCCGTGTAGAAAGGTGCCAGGGCCGGGGCCGCGAGGGAAACGGTGCAGGTGGCTTGCGTTTGCACTCGGCTGGTCGCTGTCAGCTGGTAATGGGGAGTGAGTGGTTACACTCGCCATGGGCTGCCCGGTCAATGGAGAACCTTGCAGCAGGTCTTGCGGTTCATCCAGTACTTCAAACGTGGTGGCTTCCTGGGGCGTGGTGGGTTCCGGCGTGGGGGCAGCGGTGGATAGCAGCCCTGAGATGCCGCCCGTGGTGCGCAGCGCCGAGTAGCTGGCGATCCACCACTGCTCGCGGGCCGGGCGCGTGGGCGTGCGGGCTTGCCCCAGCGCTTCTTGCTGCTGGGCGGGCGTAAAGCACAGTGCGGTAGGGGCTGGCGCAGGCTCCAGGGCTATGTCGCTTTTATGGACCAGCGCGCCAAGTGCTTCGCCGAACTCATTGGGCGCAATGTAGTCACCGCCATTAAGCAGGTAACCCAAGGCGCTGCCTTCACCATCCTTTAACGGCGCAAGCCCCAGCCAGGTGGCGTGGCGGGCACGGGTAAGCGCCACGTAAAGCTTGCGTAAGTCTTCGCCTAACCGTTCGCGGTCGGCGGTGGCGAGTGTTTCTGCATCGGCGCTTAGGCTTAGCTGTAAATTGCCTTCGCCATCGTGCCAGCGCAGTGGCACATCGCCTTTTTTAGTGGGGCGATGATTAGCAATAAACGGCAGAAAGACCAGCGGGTACTCAAGCCCCTTGGATTTATGGATGGTCACGACCTTGACCAGGTCCGCATCGCTTTCCAGGCGCAGCTTGTGGCTGTCGCCGTGGCTTTCCGGGTCGGCAATCGCTTCCGCCAGAAAGCGAATTAGCGCGTGCTCGCCATCCAGTTCCTGGCTTGCCTGCTGAAGCAGTTCGCCCAGGTGAAGCAAGTCGGTTAGCAAGCGCTCACCGTCGGTCAACGCAAGCAGCCGGGTAGGAATATCGAAGTCCACCATCAGCTTGCGCACCAGCGGCAGCACGCCTTGGCGCTGCCACAGGCGGTGGTAACGGCTGAACTGCTCTACCCGGGTCTCCCAGGCAAGCTCGCTCTCGTTAAGGTGATCAAGCTCGCTAAGGCCCACCCCAAGCAGCGGCGTGGCAAGCGCTGCGCGCAGCTTGGCTTCAGCCTGGCGTGAATTGGCCTGGGATTCCGCACAGGCGCGCAGGCAGGTTTCCACCTGCTGGGCGATAGATGAGCTAAATACCTTATCGTGATCCGAAAGATAAACGCTTTTAACCCCACGGCTGGCAAGCGCCAAGCGAATAGCGCGGGCTTCCTGAAGGCCGTTCACCAGCACCGCCATGTCGGAAGGTTTGAGTGGCGTGAGTTCATCCTCGGTTTTAAAACCCGCTTGCCGCTTGCGACCCGCTTCCAGCAGGGCGGTCATGTGGGAAGCGCAGCCTTCGGCCATTTCAAGCTGGTAGGCGGTTTTGGAAAGCGGCTCGTCAGCCGCCATTTGCCACAGCGTCATGGCGGGCAGTGGCGCGCCGTTCAACACCAACTGATCGGCGCGGCCTTTGGCGTCTACCGGTAAAAACGGCAGAGGGTTCTCGCCGCCTTGTTCACGAAATAAAAACGCGCCCGCTTCATGCTTGTCGGCGTAGTTAAAGCAGTGGTTAACCGCGTTAACCATTGCAGCGCTTGAGCGAAAGTTAGTGCCCAGCGTAACGTGGCGGCCATCGGTGTCGTGGCGGGCTTTCAGGTAGGTGAAAATATCTGCGCCACGGAAGGCGTAAATGGCCTGCTTGGGGTCGCCAATCAGCATCACGGCACTGTCGCGGCGCGGTGTAGCAACGTTATACACCGCGTTAAAAATGCGGTACTGGATTGGGTCGGTGTCCTGAAATTCGTCGATCAGCGCGACCGGGAACTGGCGCTGGATTTGGGCGGCCAGCGCTTCTTTATTGGGGCCTTGCAGGGCGCGGTCGAGGTGTGTGAGCAGGTCGTTGGGGCCCATTTCAGCGCAGCGCTCCTGCTCGCGTTCCAGGCGCTTGCGGCACCACTGCACGGCGTGAATCAGCAGGTCGTTGCGCGGTTCGGGCAGAGCATTAAGCTCGCCGGGCAGTTGGGCGAGCGCTTCCCACACCGCTGGGCAGGGCGGCGTGCCCACTTTCCAGATATCGGCCATGCCCTCAGGCGTCATGCGCCGCCAAGCGGCATCGGTAAGCTGGGGGCGGTCGGCATCGCTGGTGCACCAGTCACGCAGCGCGCCCAGCCAGTTGGCGCGGCTTTTGGCGTTAAAGCTTTGGCCCTTAAAGGCTTTTTGCTGGGCGGCTTCTTCCAGCGCGGGCACCACATCGTTCAGCCATGCAGCCCAGGGAGCTTTTAACGCGCTGAGTTTGGTGGCTCGGGCGGCCTGGCAGTTCGTCAGCGTTTGCAGAGGTGC
This sequence comes from Halomonas sp. AOP22-C1-8, assembly GCF_052378905.1. NCBI lineage: Bacteria > Pseudomonadati > Pseudomonadota > Gammaproteobacteria > Oceanospirillales > Halomonadaceae > Halomonas > Halomonas sp. AOP22-C1-8. Next base: position 6,452 of record NZ_JBQSYD010000016.1, read on the forward strand.
CGGGCGTTGTTCGCCCAGCGCGTCGCACTCGGGCAGTAGGCGCTGCAAGCTGGCGTGCAGGTCGTCGGGGGATTGCCAGTAGCTAACAATGCCTTCCAACGCGTCGCTCTCAAGGGCGTAGTAAAAGCTGCGCCAGTAGTCGCGCACGACGTCTTGTTCTAGCTCGCGCTGGTCGTTCTCCAGGTTCAGCGAGAACAGGCTGCCGCTATCGAAAGCGTGCTCGCGCAGCATGCGATAGCACCAGCTGTGAATGGTGGAAACGGCGGCTTCGTCCATCCACTCGGCGGCCAGTGCCAAGCGCCGTGCGCAGGCGGGCCAGGCCGAGGGTGGGTACTCACTGCGCAGCTCAAGCAGTAGTTTGTCGCCTGCGTTTTCATCACTGCGGAAAATCTCAGCGGCTTCCACCAGCCGGTTACGAATCCGCTCGCGCAGCTCCTGGGTCGCGGCATTGGTAAACGTGACTACGAGAATTTCCGGCGGCGTGAGCGGGCGGATAAAGGCGTCGTCATCCTCTTTGCTGCGCCCGCCCAATACCAGGCGCACGTATAAAAGCGCGATGGTGAAGGTTTTGCCGGTACCGGCGCTGGCTTCGATCAGGCGGCTGCCGTGCAAGGGCAAGCTCAAGGGGTTGAGTGGGGCGGGATGGCTCATCACTGGTCTCCAGGAGCAGGCGCTAGCAGGCACAAAAACAACACGCCCCGGGTGGGGCAAATAGGGGCGGCTGGAGAACTATATCGCGATGACCCTTAGGGAGCAAAAAGCAGCGAGCAAAAGCCACAAGCGAGCGGGTTGGGCTGGGAGCCAGCGCCATCACCTGATAATCTTGTCGGCTAGCCACTTTGCGGGCGACCGGTTTACGCTACCGCGGCTTCTGTTCACGTTGATGATGAGACTTCATGCTGACCTCGCTTCTGGATAACGACTTTTACAAAATCACGATGCAGAACGCCGTGATTAAACGCTTCCCGTATGCCCATGCGCGCTACGCTTTTATTAACCGTGGCGCGCATGCCTTTCCAGAAGGGTTCGGCGCTGCATTACGCCATGAAGTCGATAATATGGCGGCGCTTCGCTTAAACGACGAAGAGAAGCGCTATCTCGAAACGACCTGCCCTTATTTGGACCCCACTTATCTCGATTTTTTGGCCGGGTTTCGTTATGACCCCAGCGAGGTCATTATCGAGCAGCAGGGGGCGGACCTTTCCGTGGTGATTGAAGGCCCGTGGTATCGCACTATCCTTTGGGAAGTGCCGTTGATGGCGCTGATCAGCGAGCTTTGGTATCGGTTGCGTGGTATTACGATTACCCCTGAAGCGGATGCGATGATCGAGCAGAACGCCCAGGAAAAAATCGAGCTTTACCACCGCATGGGGCTCAAAATCGCTGAGTTTGGTACGCGTCGACGTTTCTCCTTTAATGTTCACGACCGTGTGGTGGGCGCGCTTCGCCATCACGGCGGCGAGTCGTTTACCGGTACCAGTAATGTGCTACTGGCGATGCGCCATGATGTGAAGCCGATTGGTACGCACGCCCACGAGTGGTTCATGTTCCACGGTGCCCGGTTTGGTTTCAAAATGGCCAACAGCCTGGCCCTGGAGCATTGGGTGGATGTGTACCGGGGCGACCTTGGCATTGCGTTAACCGATACGTTTACCTCGCAAGCCTTTTTCGACAGCTTCGATAAGAAGTTTGCCAAGCTGTTCGATGGCGTGCGCCACGATAGCGGCGACCCTATCGACTTTGCCTCACAAACCATCGCGCACTATGAGCGCCTGGGCATTGACCCGCTGAGCAAGACGATTATCTTTTCCGATGCGCTCACTCCGGAAAAAATCGAGCGCATTCATGCGTTCTGCAAAGATCGTATCGGCATGGCGTTTGGTATTGGCACCAACTTCACCAATGATGTGGGCGAGGAGCCCATGAACATGGTGATCAAAATGGTCGAGGCGCGCCCTGAGGGCCAGGGCTGGCTGCCGGTCATCAAGCTTTCCGATGTGGCCGAAAAGAACACCGGCGACCCCGAAATGATCTCGCTGGCCAATCGAATACTCCTGGTTAACCACCAGCATTAAGCGAAGCGCACCTCCTTTTACCGAGCAGTGCTACTCTTTCACCGCACGGTAGAGCGGCAGGTAAAGGGCATCTGCCAGGGCGGAGAAGCGGAGGGCGGAGTTAGCCCCTTTCTGGTTACCCTCGTTAAACAGCGCTTCAAAGTTGGGCCATTGGCGGGCGAGGTAGGCGCTTTGCGCTACTTCGCCGGTTTGAAAGCGCCCGCCTTCATAGGTGCTTGCCGCTGCGCTAAAGGCGTCGCTATCGGCGGTGCTGTCCACCGTTCCCTCTTTACTCAGCCAGGCAAACGCTGCCTGGGGGGCAAGTGGCAGCGGCATGGTCATTCCTTCTTTCCAGCACTGCAAAATAGTCGCTAGATGGCCCTGGGCGGTATCCGCTGCTAGCGGTTCAAAGCGCGCATGGCCTGCCTTGGAAAGCAGCTGTGTGGTCATCGGCGACACCGCATTGGCAGCCAGGTGGGCCACCCAAGGGCGGAGTAGATGCTGCCAACGGTACTGCCCTCGACCACGCGCATTACTAATCAAGCTGTTTCTCACCAGCAGCAGGCGGCAGCGCTTGCCGCTCTCATCCGTGCGCAGTTCGTTAATCCAGTCGTTGACCGAAAGTTCGTGGGCGTTAAATGCGACCGCTTGAGGGGCTTCCACGGCGACGGGCCACTCTTCGAGCGCTTTCCGATAGGCATCAAACAGCGCCTGCATGGGCTCGGCCAGCGATTCGCTCATGCGCTCGCCAAAAGCGCCTACCGCTAGCACGCCTTGGCCCTTGATGCGCTCAAGCGCGGCAAACATGGCGTCTTCACGCGGCTCGCCGTTGTCTACCGCATGGCGCTGGGCGGCAATCAGTTGGTCCTGCAGTTGCCAGTGTTGTAGGCCGTTAAGTACAAACGGCTCGACGTCTAACTGGGTCAGCACTTCCTGCTCAAAATACACGCCCAGGCGAGTGTTGAAGAACGCCTTGGCCGGTTCACGCAGAAAACTGCCTAGCTGGGCAAGCGTCAGTGGGACATCCTGGTTAAATTCGAGCAGGGCGCTTTGCTGTTTATTTGGGTTTTCCTGTGAGGCGAGCAGCGCGTGCTGTTCGTGGGCATCGCGCCATTCATGTACATAGGTAAAGAGCCGGGCCTGGGAGGCTGAACTGCCGGGCTGGGCAAAATAGCGATGGCTAAACGGTTGTAGCGGGTGCTCGGTGGTCAGCGCTTCAATCAGTGGCTCGTCAGCCTGGTGTTGGCTTACCCAGCCTGCCGCCAAGTGATCGCGCAGTTGGCCGACCAGCACGGAAGGCGGCATGGGGTTGTTGTCGATCTGGCTGCGGCCCACCCAACTGATATAGAGCTGCTGGCGCGCCGACAGCAGCGCCTCCAGAAACAGGTAGCGGTCATCCTCCCGGCGCGAGCGGTCGCCGGGGCGGTAGTCGCTGCCCATCAGGTCAAAATCCAGCGGCGGTTGGGAGCGTGGGTATTCGCCGTCGTTCATGCCCAGCAAACACACCCGCTTGAAGGGAATGGCGCGCATCGGCATTAACGTGGCGAAGTTGACCGCTCCGGCTAAAAAGCGCTGAGAAAGGCTGTGCTCATCAATTTGCGAGAGCCAGTGTTCACGCACCATGGAAAGCGGCAAATCATCATTCAATTTGGCCTCTTCGGTGCTGTGGAACAACTGCTGAAGCGCGCCTTCCAGCTTGGTCAGCATCACGCTCTCTGCAGCGTCATCGGTAAGAAAGTAGGTTTCCAGCAGTTCACGCAGCCGAACAACCCAGTTGGCGGCGGTGGTCGGCTGGCAAAAAATCTCCCACGTGGTTTCCAGCTTCTCAAGCAGTGTTGCCAGCGGCCCGGCAAGCGAGGCTTCAAGCCCGCCGATGTCATCAAACGGCTCGATACCCTGCCACGCATCCGCCACGCCCACGGTGTAGCCCAACAGTAAACGGCGCAGGCCAAACGCCCAGGTGTTCTGGCTTAAGCCCTGGGGCAAATCAAGCCGGGTGCGCTGCTGGGCGTTTAAGCCCCAGCGGATGCCCGCACCCTCAATCCAGCGGTTTAGTGTGGGCAAATCGCGCTCTTCAATGCCAAAGCGAGCGCGCAGGGCGGGCACGTCTAACAGGTCGAGCAGGTCGCTCACTGAGAGGCGCAGCTCGGGCAGGCGCAAGAGCTTTTCCAGCGCAATCATCAGCGGCAGGCGGTGGCGGCTGGCCTGGTCTGAAAGGGTGTAGGGAATATAGCGCGGGTCGTCGCGGCCAAGCGTGCGGTAGCTTGAGCGGTACTGACCAAACACCGCTTCAATATGCGGCGCGTAGCGGTCAATGTCCGGCACCATAACGATGATATCTCGCGGGCGCAGCTCGGGGTCGGCGCTGAACGCAGCCAGCAGCTGGTCGTGAAGAATCTCCACTTCGCGCTGGGGGCCGTGGGCGATATGAAACACAATGGAGTCGTCGTGGGTTGCATCAACCGCAGGCCAGGTCGTTTGGGTTTCGGCCACTGGGCGCAGCTCGCGAATATCATCCTGAAGCTGGCTGAGCAGGCAGGCGTGTTCGGGCGTGCTGAACGGCTCGAACATATCAATACGCAGCGCCTGTTGCTCAAACAGGGTTTGGTAGTTGCCCGCATCGTCATGCTCATCCAGCAGGCGCAGATAGTCACGCCCCTGCTTGCCCCAGGCTGCCAACAGCGGTTGGGCATGCAGATGCAGCGCGCTATCTACATCGCCGTCGCCGAGTACGTCCAGCGCTTCGGGCATGCCCGTTTTACGCTGTTGGCGGTAGCGGTTGGCGCGCAATAAATCCTTGTGTTCGATGATGTCCGCCCAGTAATACTGGCAGGGGTTATGCACGCACAGCACAATTTGGCAGCAGCGCGAAAGTGCTGCCAGGGCTTCCAGCGTTTGCTGGGGCAGCGAGGAAATCCCAAAAATAATCAGCCGACGCGGCAACCCCGGCGGGCACGCCTGGCCTTCCAGCTGTTCGGCAACCTCTAAAAAGCGGCTATGCACTTGGGCACGGCTGCTATTAAGCCCGGCCTCGCCCTGGGAGGCGGCAACATCATCACGCAGGGCGCGCCACAGCTCCGGCTGCCAGCGCTGGTGTTCATCCAGCGGGCGCGCTTCGCCGCGTGCAGTAATGAGTACATCTTCGCCCCGTGCCCAGGCGTCTAGCCAGTCGGCGCGGTACACTTGGTATTGGTCGAATAAATCCGCCAGGCGCTCGGCCAGTTGATAGTGCTTGCGCTGGTCGCGGTCGGTTTCCAAAAAGCGCGCCAATGGGGCAAAGGCGGGCTTCTCAGCGAGGCTGGGCAGTAAGCGCAGCAAGCGCCATACCAGGCGCGACTTATCAAACGGTGAGGTTTCAGGCACCGCCTGGGCATCACCGGTAATATGCGTTAACACCGTGCGGTAGGCCTGCCATAAAAAGCGCGCAGGCAGGGTAACGTTCAGCGCCGCCGCAATGCCCGCGCCGCCCTGTGCCGGGTCTTCCGCCAGTGCCAGCTTCAACCACTGCCCGATGCCGTTGCTCTGCACCAGAATCGTCTCGTTCTCAAGCGGCCCTAACGGATGAAGGCGCATCCACTCAACCGCTAACCCGCGCAGGTCTTCCAGGCGGTTGGCATGCACCACCATAAAACCCGGCGTAAGAGGCGATGTATTGGCAAGCAATGAGGGTGACGACATGCGGCGATATTTCCTTCAAGGCGGTAGCGATAAGGCACAGTGCTTAAGACACGTACTTAAGACTACTATGGTGCCATAAGTTAAACGTCTTTAGTGGGTGCTATCGATAGGAACTTTTGCAGCTTATGGGTTATCATAAGTGATAACTTTAGGGGCTGTTTAATGCAATGGCAGATTGATTTCTATCCTGGTGTTGAAAGCGACATCCTTGGTATGCCGCCAAAAATTCAGGCCAGGATGCTTCGGTTGTTAGAAATGGTTGAGCAGCATGGGGCGAACTTGGGTCCGCCGCATACGGAAGCGATGGGAGACGGTCTCTTTGAGATAAGGGCAAAAGCCAAAGAGGGTATAGGGCGCTCCTTATTTTGTTACGTACAGGGCCAGCGGATAGTTGTTCTCCATGTCTTTGTTAAAAAGAGCCAAAAAACGCCTCGCCAAGCGTTAGCACTAGCCCGGTCCAGACAGCGTGAGGTACAGCCGTGATGAATTTAAAAGCATTGAAAGAACAGGCGCTCCAGAATTCTGAGGTTAACGCTGAGTACGAGCGGTTGGCGCCTGAATTTGAATTAGCCAACACGCTTATTTCCATGCGTCAGCGTGCGGGCCTTACTCAGGAAGAGCTGGCTCAGCGATTACATACTCAGAAAAGCAATATCAGTCGGTTAGAACGTGGTGACAGTAATCCTGGCTGGAAAACACTGCAGCGTTATGCTCAAGCGTGTGGGTTTGATCTGTCTGTCCTGCCTCGACCCCATAAAGCAGCTGTTTAGCTTAAATAGATAACCATGTGTTTTTCATCTTCTCTTGCGCGCAAGCCAGGGTATCCCCAAGCTATGCAGATACTTTGAGTAAAGCCAAGAGGACTTCCCCATGACCGATACACCAAACCATACTCGCCGCCATTCCGCCCCGGTGGTCGATGGCGTGGGTAAAGCCGCCAGCCGTGCCATGCTGCGCGCAGTAGGATTTAACGACGCTGATTTCAAAAAGCCCCAAGTGGGCGTGGCCTCTACCTGGAGCATGGTGACGCCGTGCAACAGCCATATTGGTGAGCTTGCCGAGCAGGCCCGCGAGGGTGCCGATGCTGCAGGCGGTAAAGGTGTGGTCTTCAACACCATCACCATTTCCGACGGTATTGCCAATGGCACCGAGGGCATGAAGTACTCGATGGTCTCGCGGGAGGTGATCGCGGATTCCATTGAGACCGTTGCGGGCTGCGAAGGATTTGATGGCCTGGTGGCAATTGGCGGCTGCGACAAAAACATGCCGGGCTGCGTAATGGGGCTGGCACGTTTGAATCGCCCCAGCGTGTTTGTATACGGTGGCACCATCATGCCGGGCAAAGGGCACACCGATATCGTCTCGGTGTTCGAGGCCATGGGTGCTCACTCGCGGGGCGATATGGATTTGATTGAGCTCAAGCAGATCGAGGAAACCGCGATTCCTGGTCCCGGTTCGTGTGGCGGTATGTACACTGCCAATACCATGGCATCGGCCATTGAAGCGCTGGGCATGAGCCTGCCGGGCAGCTCGGCACAAAACGCCATTTCCCAGGAAAAACGTGACGACTGTAAAGCGGCGGGCGAGGCGGTGCTTGAGCTGCTGGCGCGGGATATCAAACCTTCCGATATCATGACCCGTAAGGCGTTTGAGAACGCGATTACCGTGGTGATTGCGTTAGGCGGCTCTACCAACGCGGTGCTGCATCTTATCGGCATGGCGCGCACTATCGATGTTGAGCTGACGCTTTCCGACTTTACCGAGATCGGTAAACGCGTGCCGGTAGTGGCAGATCTTCGCCCCAGCGGCCACTACATGATGAGCGAGCTTGTGGCGCTTGGCGGTATTCAGCCGCTGATGAAAAAACTGCTGGAAGCTGGCCTTCTACACGGCGACTGCCTGACGGTCACCGGGCAAACACTGGCGGAAAACCTGGCAGGCGTTGAAGCCTATCCGGATGACCAGAAAATTATCGCGCCGCTGGATAAGCCGATTAAAACCGAAAGCCATCTGCGGATTCTTTATGGCAACCTGGCGCCGGAAGGTGCGGTCGCTAAAATTTCCGGCAAAGAAGGCACGCGCTTCTCCGGCACGGCGCGGGTGTTTGGTTCTGAAGAAGAAGCTCAGGCGCGCATCAATGACGGCACCGTGGTGGCAGGCGATGTCGTGGTTATTCGCTACGAAGGCCCCAAAGGTGGCCCGGGTATGCGCGAAATGCTCACACCGACGTCGGCCATTATGGGGCGCGGCTTGGGCAACGACGTCGCGTTGATTACCGATGGCCGCTTTTCAGGCGGTAGCCACGGTTTTGTGGTCGGCCACGTAGCACCGGAAGCCTTTGATGGCGGCCCGCTGGCGCTGGTGAAAAATGGCGATCTCATCACCATCGATGCCGAAGCGGACACTATCGAAGTGCAGCTAAGCGATGAAGAATTGGCAACCCGCCGTGCTGCGTGGCAACAGCCCGCACCGCGCTATACCCGCGGCGTGTTGGCCAAATATGCACGGCTGGTAAGCTCAGCAAGCACCGGTGCCGTTACCGACCAAAGCGAGTAAGTGACGCTGGCGGCCCGGCCATTCGCGCCGGGCCGTCGTTACGGAACACGCCTATATGCGGTTTGGTGGCGTGCGACGATACGTTTACCGAATTTTGTAGCGCGTGGTAAGCGCCAGCGCACCCGCGGATGCAGCGCGAAGCGGTGCCGGGGTTAGGTGGCACGGCCCGGGCGGCTGGCGCCGCCATTCGCGGGTGCCTTGCCGTTCGTTCCTCACGGCGCGTTACCGCGCGCTACGATGTGTGCAGCCATTTGGGGTGGTTCTCGTAGCGCGTGGTAAGCGCAGCGCACCCGCGGATGCAGCGCGAAGCGGTGCCGGGGTTAGATGGCACGGCCCGGGCGGCTGGCGCCGCCATTCGCGGGTGCCTTGCCGTTCGTTCCTCACGGCGCGTTACCGCGCGCTACGCCTTGTGCGGCCATTTGGGGTGGTTCTCGTAGCGCGTGGTAAGCGCAGCGCACCCGCGGATGCAGCGCGAAGCGGTGCCGGGGTTAGGTGACACGGCCCGGGCGGCTGGCGCCGCCATTCGCGGGTGCCTTGCCGTTCGTTCCTCACGGCGCGTTACCGCGCGCTACGATGTGTGCAGCCACCTGAGGGGATTCTTGTAGCGCGTGGTAAGCGCCAGCGCACCCGCGGGAGCAGCGCGAAGCGGTGCCGGAGTTAGGTGACACGGCCCGGGCGGCTTGTCATCACTGCGTAAAATGCAGCGGGTATCGTGGGCACTTTCTATTACGCAAAAGAGCCTTCCGCTATGGCTGAAGAGAACAATTTACGCACGCGCGTCAGCGAAGTCTTTAGGGTTTTTCTATGGCTTGGTCTGACCTCCTTTGGTGGGCCAGTGGCGCATCTGGGCTATTTTCGGGCTGAGTTTGTGGAGCGCCGCCGTTGGCTTTCGGAGGCTGCCTATGCGGACCTGGTCGCGCTTTGCCAGTTTTTGCCAGGACCCGCCAGCAGCCAGGTGGGTTTTGCGCTTGGGCTAATGCGCGCGGGCCCTTGGGGAGCTGCGATGGCGTGGCTGGCCTTTACGCTGCCTTCTGCCATTGTGCTGGTGCTGTTTGCGTTCGGGGCGACGGTGCTGGATGGCCCGATTGTCAGCCGTATTATTCATGGCTTGAAGATAGTGGCTGTGGCCATTGTGGCCCATGCGGTATGGGGGATGGCGCGTAACCTATGCCCGGATAAAACCCGCACGGGCATTGCGCTACTGGCCGTGTTCACGGTGTTGTTGGTCAGCGGGCCGCTAGGGCAGGTGGGCGCCATTGTGTTCGGTGGCTTGGCGGGGTTCCTGCTATGCCGCGAAGCCGTGACTGCCATGCCAAGCGAAACACTCCACTTTGCTGTGTCGCGCTCAGTTGGGGTTATCGCACTGGGGCTGTTCGCTGGGCTACTGATTGGGTTGCCGTTGCTTGCGGGAAGTGCGGTTTGGCTTGATATTGCCGATGCCTTTTATCGTTCAGGCGCGCTGGTATTTGGCGGTGGGCATGTGGTACTGCCGCTATTACAAGCGGAAGTGGTGGAGTCAGGCTGGATAACGCCGGATGCGTTTTTAACCGGTTACGGAGCGGCACAGGCCGTGCCGGGGCCGCTGTTTACCTTTGCCGCATACCTTGGGGCGTTACTGCCCGGCATTAATGGCCTTGTTGGGGCGCTAGTGGCCTTGCTGGCTATCTTCATACCAGGGTTTTTACTGCTGGTGGGTGTGCTGCCATTCTGGAACCGCTTTCGCCAATGGGGAAGTGCTCAAGCGTTGATGCGTGGTGCCAATGCCGCAGTGGTGGGGATTCTGGGCGCTGCGCTTTACCAGCCGGTGTGGACCAGCGCGATTATCGGGCCGTATGAATTTGCCTTGGCGCTTAGCGGCTTTTTACTGCTTTCCGTGTGGAAGCTGTCTGCCTGGGCGGTTGTGGTTGTGATTGCACTGGGCGGTCTTTTGATACCGGTTTAGTAGATAATGAGCCAAAACCATACAAAAACGCCTCGCTTAAGCGAGGCGTTCGTGATTTAAAGGGCTAATGGCTGCTCCTATGGCGCCTCCAGCTCTAACGTGCGGCGCAGAACATTGAGCTCGTCAATGTTCAGGTGCTCAAGCCTGCCGGCGAGCAAGTCGCTAATCTTCTGTACTGGAAGCCCTGCCTGGCGGGCAATTTCCCGGCTTCCTAGATCTGATACTGCAATTAAACGCGTGATAATGCGCATTAGGCGCGTGCGTTTTTCTAATTCCCTGACATCGAGGTCAGGGCTGCTTCGCGGAGGATCCAGCGTTTCTGCGTGAGCAGTTGAGTATGCCGTACTCATGAGACTCCATCAGTCTGAAATGACAAGGACACAATGCCGCCAACGCAGGTGCATTTCAATATTTAATTTGATGAAAATTTCGCGACACTTGCGAACACCCGCTTGCGGCTTGGCTCTGGTAAACTATGCGCCTTATTTTAGCGTGCACGGCTGCTTCTGGCGTGCGGTACTTTATATATGGCCACTGGCCGGGGAGAAATGGCATGTCGTCGAATAGCGCACCCAAAGTGGGCGTCATTATGGGGTCCAAATCGGATTGGCCGGTGATGGAGCATGCGGTGACGATGCTGGAGCGCTTAGGCGTTGCCTATGAAACGCGTGTGGTCTCTGCCCACCGAACGCCTGACCTGTTGTTCGACTATGCGAAAAGTGCCGCTGAGCGCGGTTTACAGGTAATTGTGGCCGGTGCAGGCGGTGCCGCCCACCTGCCCGGTATGGTGGCCTCACAAACGCCGCTGCCGGTGCTGGGTGTGCCGGTTGAGTCCAAAGCGCTTAAAGGCCTTGATTCACTGCTCTCGATTGCGCAGATGCCCGGCGGTATCGCCGTAGGCACACTGGCGATTGGTAAGGCCGGTGCGACCAACGCGGGCCTGCTGGCCGCACAGATTGTGGGCCTTCAGGATAGCGCTGTGCGTAACGCGGTTGAGGCCTTCCGTGCAGAGCAGACTCAACTGGTACTGGATAACCCGGACCCGCGCCCCGCGCCGGATGCTGAGTAAAAGGAGCCCCCATGAACTCTGGTACGACAAACATCGGCGTTTTAGGCGCAGGCCAACTGGGACGTATGCTGGCGCTGGCGGGCTACCCGCTAGGCAATCGGTTTACGTTCCTGGATACCACAGGTAACCCAAGTGCGGGCATCGGCGAGGTCATTGTCGACCCGGATAATCAGCACTTGGCTGAGTTTCTCGCCAAGGTGGATGTCGTGACTTACGAGTTCGAGCATCTGCCGGTGACGCTTGTGCAGGAGATCGAAAAGCACAAGCCGGTGTATCCGAGCAGCCGAGCGATCGAGGTCTGCCAAAACCGGGTTGAAGAGAAAACCTTGTTTGATCGCTTGAACATCCCGACGCCTGCTTACCGTGTGGTTGAGAGCGCAGAGCAACTGGAAGCGGCCGCTCGCGAGCTTGGCTGCCCGGTGGTGGCAAAGTCCGTCACGGAAGGTTACGACGGCAAAGGTCAGGCGGTTTTAAAAGCTCCAGAAGAGGCGGCTAACGCTTGGCAGAGTATTGGTCATACACAGCTGATCGTTGAAGCATTTGTGGATTTTGTGCGCGAAGTTTCGATGATTGCTGTACGCGGTCGCGATGGCGAGGTGGTTTTCTACCCCATGGCAGAGAACCAGCATGTGGGCGGCATACTGCGTTACTCGGTGGCGCCGCTGCCCGACCTGGACGCCCAGGTGCAGCAAACGGCTGATACGTATATTCGTGCGCTGCTGGATGAGCTGGATTACGTGGGCGTGCTGGCGCTTGAACTGTTCCAAACCCGCGATGGCAGCCTGCTGGCTAACGAGATGGCGCCACGCGTGCATAACTCCGGCCATTGGACGATGGATGGAGCGGTTACCAGCCAGTTCGAGAACCATCTACGCGCGGTTCAAGGATTACCACTGGGCAGCACAGCGGCCATTGCGCCCACCTGTATGGTCAATGTGATTGGCCAGGAGGGCGACAACGTGGCCATGCTCAAGCTTGCCAATACCCATGTGCACCGCTATGACAAAGCCGAGCGGGCAGGGCGCAAGCTGGCCCACGTTAACGTGGTGGCCGCTACCCACGCTGAACTGCTGGAAAAGGTGCGCACCTGCCAGGCACTGATACCTGATGCCCCGGCGGTTGAGTGGAGTTTTGAGCGCTCATTATAGATAAGCGTTAATAAGTTACTGAAAAGGCGCCCCACGATGTGAGGCGCCTTTTTTAATTCCGGTGTTAAGCTCTTTTTTAAGACCGTTTTAAGCTCTGTTTAAAGTCTCTCGAACCAGCTTGAACGTTTACCAACCCAGCACAATACGCCCGCTCAGCAATAGCCACAGCGCGATTAACGCAAAATGCCCAGGGTACCAGGCCAACCAAAGCCTGCGAGGCATGGCAAACGTTACCACAGGCACGCGTTGAGCCAGGCCAGCAGCCAGTATCAGGACCACGACACAGGTGCCCACGGTAAACGATTTTGCCATATCCGAGGCGTTCATTTGTCCGGCAACCCAGAGTACGGGAAAGGCGGCTAAGCCTGCCCAAAGTCGCGCCTGAAAGTGGGTGCCCGCTTGGCTAAGTGAATGCATGGCAAACATGAATAGCGGAATCAACAGCAAGCCGTTGTGGCCGTACTCCACCCAGAAACCGAGCAGGTACCATACCGTGACGCCCGCTGCTGTGCCCAACAGCAGCCAGCCAAACCCCAGCGTTTGCTGTTGGTAGTGCTGCCAGCCTTGGCGCGCTAGTGTGCCCAAGGCCAGGCCACTGGCCAGCGTAAAGCAGACGTTAAAAATCAACGTATCCGATGCGCGTGGCATCATCATATAGGGGAGCTGCGCTACCAGCCCGATAACCAGAATACGCCGTGAATAGCGCATTGGGTTACGGGTATTAAATAGCCCGTGCCAGGCGACCATGGCGGCAAACAGTGGAAAGGCAATCCGGCCAATAGAGGAGCCTGCCCAGCTAAAATCCCCAGGCAGTACATAGCGGGTAAGGTGGTCTACCGTCATGGTAATGAGCGCGAGCCACTGGCCCCAGCCTGTCCAGTAGGAAGACGGGCGTCGGTCGATGTCTGGTGTGGCGCTAAGGGTTGCTGCCATAAAACCTCCCTGTTTTTATGACTAAATTACGGTGATAGCGAAATGACGTTTCATCGCTATATGGGTTATATCAGCTATATGAACCATATCGGCTATATGCACATGGAGAATGATACAGAGACCCTTTCACGCTGACCTGGTTCATTCCAAGGGGCAGCGTACTTGTTAATGGGCCTGCGTACCTGGTTTTTAAGCCGCTGATGAAAGGAGAAAAAAGGCCAAGGCGTAAATAAATCACCCCGGCAAAGGCCGGGGTGATGGGGGCAGTCACTACGCTATGTGATTACTCTTCGCCAAAATAGCGAGCGTGAATCTCATCGTAGGTACCGTTTTCTTGAAGCGTTGCGAGGGCTTCGTTGAATTTTTCGGCAAGCGCTTCATCACGCTGGCGGAACGCGATACCAAAGCCGTCACCAAAGTACTCTTTAGGCTCAGTGATTTTTTCGCCCACAATAGTGTAGTCAGCATCTTCGTTCTCAACCAGCGTTGACTGGCCGATTGGGAAGTCGAGGAAGACGATATCCAGACGCTGCGCGTCCATATCCAGCACCATATCATCGGCGGTGGAGTAGCGGCTGATATCGGCCACACTGCCGTAGTTGTCGGTGACGTAGTTGTCCTGAAGAGTGCCGCGTTGAACGCCGATGGTCAGGCCTTCAAGGGTTTCTTCATTGGCTTCGTCGATATCCAGGTCGCTTGCGGCAAACCAGGCAGACGGCATGGTGATGTAGGGGTCAGAGAACAGCACCTGCTGGCGACGCTCATCGTTGATGGTCATGGAGGACATGACAGCGTCGTAGTTGCGTGACAGAAGGCCCGGAATAATGCCGTCCCACTCCTGCTCGATCCACTCGCAGGTCACGCCGATTTCTTCACACATGGCGTTGCCCAGCTCGATATCAAAACCGGTCAGGTCGCCTTCAGGGGTGCGGAATTCCATCGGGACATAAGGTACATCAACGCCAATACGCACCTGATCATAATCACGTGCCTGGGCGGAAGAGGCCGCAGCAACAGCCAAACCAATTAAAGAAACTGATAGCAACTTTTTCATTATTTAACTCCGTTGTAAAACAGGTTCACCCGAGGTGATCCTCTTTAACGTAACCCAGGTTGGGGCCGGCGGAAAGAGGAAAACGCCTTGTGAACCAACGTTTGTTTGACGTTCGCTCGTCATCGAACCGTTTACGGGGTTTGTGGCTTTAAGTGCGCAAGTAATTTCTTCTCTAAAAAGCGGAAGAAAAACAGAATGGCAAACGTTAAGCACAGGTAAATAGCCGCGACAAACAGGAAGGGCTCAAACGGCGTATAGAACCGTGAATAGACATAGCGGGCCGCTCCGGTCAGGTCCATTAAGGTGACCACGCTGGCTATCGCGCTGGCATGAAGCATGAAAATCACTTCATTGCCGTAGGCGGGCAGAGCGCGACGAAATGCGCTGGGGATAATGATCCGGCGCATCATCAGGCTTTGGGACATGCCGTAAGCGCGGGCCGCTTCAATTTCACCTTTGGACGTCGCCTTGATAGCACCCCGGAAAATCTCTGTGGTATAAGCGGCTGTGTTAAGAGTGAAGGCGATCAGTGCGGGGTAGAAGGCCTCACGGAAGATCGGCCACAAAAAGCTTTCCTGGATGCCGTCAAAAAACACCACGCCATAGTAAATAATATACAGCTGGACCAGCAGCGGCGTGCCACGAAACACGTAGGTATAGGCATACACAGGCAGGCTGATCCATTTACGCCGTGAGCTGCGCATAATGGCAAGCGGCACCGCCAGCACCAGCCCGATTACCAGCGACAGAAACACCAGCTGTGTGGTGGTGACAAGCCCTGTCCAGTAGTAGCCCATTGTAGTGGGGGTGAAGATCAGGTTGCCGGACAAAAGGTCATTAAACCATGCGGAAATATCTAGCATGTCACTGCTCTCCAAAGCCGATGTCGTAGCGCTTTTGTAGCCGGGCAAAAATCCACTCGGAGATGCTGGCAATCAACAGATAGGCAACGGCTACAGGGATTAAAAACACAAACGGCTCATGAGTCGCTCGGGAGGCTTCAGCGGCCACGCGAACCATATCGGTCAGGCCGATTACCGAGACGAGCGCGGTGGTTTTCAGCAGCACCATCCAGTTATTGGAGAGCCCGGGCAGCGCATGGCGCATCATTTGCGGGAAACGAATGCGGCGAAAGACCAGTGTGCTGCTCATCCCGTAGGCTTTGCCTGCCTCAATTTGGCCGTTATCGACGGCCATAAAGGCGCCCCGGAAGGTCTCGCCCATATAGGCACCAAAAATAAACCCAATGGTCAGTACGCCCGCGGCAAAGGCGTTGAAATTAATGTAAATATCAATGTCGTAGCTGTAGTAAAGAATATCACTAATCGCGTTAACACCGATTTGGCCGCCGTAAAACAGCAGCATCATCAAGACAAGGTCTGGCACGCCGCGAATCAGCGTCGTGTAAACGGTTGCCGTGCCGTGCAATAGCCAGTGGCGCGACATCTTGGCTGTGGCGGTGAGAAGGCCTAGCGCGATGGCTAACAGTAGCGATAAAACCGCTAGTTGAACGGTGACCCCGGCACCTTCGATCAAACGGGGGCCGTACCCTTGCAAATCCAGCATGGTCGCCTCGCAGATCAGTAGTTAGGAGTAAGAAACTGTTTCAGTCGGGACGATTGGGGGTTGCCTAATACGTCATCTGGCGCCCCGGCTTCTTCCACCAAGCCCTGATGAAGATAGATCACCTTGCTTGAGACATCGCGGGCAAAGCTCATCTCATGGGTAACCACCACCATGGTACGCCCTTCATTGGCCAGGTCGCGCATGACTTTCAGCACGTCGCCGACAAGCTCCGGGTCCAGCGCCGAGGTCGGCTCGTCAAACAGCATAACCTCTGGGTTCATGGCCAGTGCCCGAGCAATCGCGCCACGCTGCTGCTGGCCACCTGACATTTGCGCCGGGTAGGCGTTGGCGCGGGCGGTTAGCCCCACACGCTCAAGCAGCGCATGGGCCTGTTCAATCGCTTCTTTTTTAGGAAGGCCGAGCACATGGATAGGCGCTTCAATTATATTTTCAAGCAGCGTCATGTGTGCCCAGAGATTGAAATTCTGAAACACCATGGAAAGCTTGGCACGCATTTGGACAACCTGTTTCCAATCGGCTGGCTCGCGTCCGTGCCGGTTCACCTTAAAGCGTATCGGGTCGCCGTGAAGGATAATCTCGCCCTCATCCGGCTGCTCTAACAGGTTCATACAGCGCAGAAAGGTACTTTTACCCGACCCTGAAGCGCCAATTAGCGTGATGACATCACCTTTTTGGGCTTCGAGTGAAAGGCCTTTCAGAACTTCCGTATCGCCGAAGCGCTTTTTAATATTACGCACTTCCAGGGGAGTAGCGGCCATAAACATAGGCTCCAGTACAAAGTTGCCGCGGTAGCAACGTGTTGAGTTAACGTAGGCTAAATGCGGCTGGCGCGAAAAAAGTGGCGATTCTATCAGGCTCAGCGAAAAATGCGTGCTTTCCTTATACGATAAATGTAGGAAGGCGGCCGTAAGTGATACGCGTGTGCCTCGATATTATCTCCATGTTGTTGTTATTAAATAACTATTAAACTTATTTTGCGGTTTGACTTGAGGAGTGAACCGGGGCCACCAAAAGCGCCGCCCGCGCACCCAACGCCACGTTGGCATTAGGAAATACGACATGTAGCGGCGTCTCGCTCACCACGAAATCGCCTGCCACGCTATCCCGGGCCAAACGCGTGCCGGGCTCAAAACAGCTGAAGTTGGGCATGTCAGCATCAACGTAGAGCGTAAAGTCCTCCGCTTGGCGCTTAAGCTCATGCTCTACCTGAAAGAATACCATGCTCGCGGGGTCTTGCTGGGCAGGCGTTTCGCCTTTGCTGAGCGACGTAAGCAGCGCGCCCATTGGGATTAGCGATGCCCTGTCATTTTGCCCGAAAGGGGCGACGCGGCCTAGCTCAAAAGTAAACGCTTGAGCGCCATGGTAGTGCTTGCTGTAGTGCGAGAAGGTCCAGCTTGTCTGGTGTTGATGAAGCACGGCCTGCATGCCCGCCGCAGCAAGCCACTGCCACTGCTCAGGCAGGGTTGCAGTGTTAGCAAACGGCTCGACAACAAAAATCGGGTAGAGGCTTTCACGAATGGCTGTGTGCAAGTCGTAGTGCAACCTGGGCCGCGCGGCATGAGTTGCATAAAATCGGTCTACCGCAGCCATTAATTCACGTGCGCGTTCTGGCTCCTCACCGCTGCCCGTTAAGTCACGCTTGAAGAGGCGGTTAAGGTTGGTTGCTATAAACCGTTGCTGAGCGCGTAGCGCGGGGATATTACCAAGGATGACCAGTACGGGAGCACCCAGCGGGGTAGTGCCTGCTTCCAGGGCGCTTAGGCACTCACCGAGCAATTCAACCGGAGCCGTTTCGTTGCCATGAATCGCCGCTGAAAAAACGCAGGCATAGGCCTCTGGCTGCGGCGTATGGGGGATAAGCTCCATAATGCCGGGGGCATGAAACCGATAAGTACCGCTTGGGAATTGGCCGCTACGCTGTACGGGAAGGTGCCCATCAAGGGTCCAGTCAAGCCAGTGATTCAGCATTATCGGCCTCTTGTTATTGGTTGGAAATTCACACGCTATCTTTAACATGCTCAAAAACGGGAGCAAGCACTAGCGTCGTGGTTATGAAAATGGCGGGCACTCGAGTGTAAGACGGTACCTAAAACGCTCACGGTGAGTGGGCGTTTTAATAGGAAGGGCGCTTTGCCACGCACTTTTGGGATTCAATGCGAGAAACCAGCCGCTGCTTTGTATCAGCGTAAGGTGAAAATCGAAGAGTGCAGGGGAAAACATTCGCTTTTCGCTGCTGCAGGCTAGGCTATGTTGTAGTCATTCC
The DNA here is from genome assembly GCF_052378905.1 of Halomonas sp. AOP22-C1-8. NCBI lineage: Bacteria > Pseudomonadati > Pseudomonadota > Gammaproteobacteria > Oceanospirillales > Halomonadaceae > Halomonas > Halomonas sp. AOP22-C1-8. The sequence goes on from NZ_JBQSYD010000016.1 coordinate 24,736, forward strand.
CTAATCGGAATGCCATTAACGTAGCTAAAACGCAGTCCAAAGGAGTAAGCAATGACAAAGGTATTGGTACTTTACTATTCCATGTATGGGCATGTTGATACCTTGGCCAAGGCCGTTGCAGAAGGGGCAAGGAAAGTTGAAGGCGTAGAGGTAACCGTTAAGCGAGTACCTGAAACCATGCCCGCAGATGCCTTCAAAAATGCCGGCGGTAAGCAGGATTACGATACGCCCGAAGCGACTCCCCAGGAACTGGCCGATTACGATGCGATTATTGTTGGTACCCCAACCCGCTTTGGCAATATGACCGGCCAAATGCGCACCTTTTTTGATCAAACCGGCGGTTTATGGGCTAACGGCACCTTGCGTGGCAAAGTGGCGAGTGTGTTTACCTCGACCGGTACCGGCGGTGGCGATGAGATGACGATTACCTCCACCTGGACGACGCTTGCCCACCACGGCATGGTGATTGTGCCCGTCGGCTATGGCATTGAAGAGCAGTTTGATATTTCCGAAGTCAGCGGTGGTAACCCATACGGAGCGGCCACCCTGGCAGGTAGTGATGGCTCCCGCCAGCCAAGCGAGCGTGAACTGAAGCTTGCGCGCTTTCAGGGCGAGCACGTTGCGAAAATCGCTGCGAAGTTAGCGGAGTAACCAATCGCTAATAAACAGCCATCCCGTCGATAATTATCTGCGGGGTGGCTTTCCTATGGCGAAGGGATTACTGGCTTAAACGTTTGGCAATCGCGCGGCCCAGGCTTTCCGTGGTGCCTTGGCCGCCAACATCACGGGTGACCACTTGGCTGTCACCTTCGCGAAGCACGTCTTCAATGGCCGTCACCATCGCATCAGCGGCTTCTTTATAGCCCAGGTGCTCAAGCATCATGGCACCAGACCAAATTTGACCAATTGGGTTGGCGATACCTTTGCCTGCAATATCCGGTGCGCTGCCGTGTACCGGTTCAAACAGGCTGGGGAATTTGCCTTCGGGGTTAATGTTGGCCGAAGGGGCAATGCCGATAGTGCCGGTACATGCTGGCCCCAGGTCGGAAAGGATATCGCCAAACAGGTTGCTGCCGACGACCACGTCAAACCAGTCCGGATGCAGTACAAAGTTGGCGGTCAGAATATCAATATGGAATTTATCGACATCAATCTCCGGATACTGCTTGGCCATTTCCAGCACGCGCTCGTCCCAGTAGGGCATGGTGATAGAGATACCGTTGGATTTGGTGGCCGAGGTGAGCTTTTTACGCGGGCGGGTTTGTGCCAGATCAAACGCGTACTTAAGCACGCGGTCAACACCTGTACGCGACATCACGGTTTCCTGGATGACAATTTCGCGCTCGGTGCCTTCAAACATCTTGCCGCCGATGCTTGAGTATTCGCCCTCGGTGTTTTCGCGCACCACGTAAAAGTCGATATCGCCCGGTTCACGCCCAGCAAGCGGGCTTTTAATACCGGGCATTAACTTGCAAGGGCGCAGGTTGATGTACTGGTCGAACTGGCGGCGAAACTGCAGCAGCGAGCCCCAAAGGGAAATATGGTCGGGCACTTTGTCGGGCCAGCCGACCGCGCCGTAAAACAGAGCATCGAACCCTTTTAGCTGTTCAAACCAGTCGTCCGGCATCATTTGGCCGTGCTCCAGGTAGTAGTCGCAGCTGCCAAATTCAAAGGTCGTGAACTCAAGGTCGATATTAAAGCGCTTGGCTGCGGCTTCAAGGGCGCGAATACCTTCGGGCATGACTTCGGTACCAATGCCGTCGCCAGCGATCACTGCAATACGGTGGGCCATTTGGATTCCTTGTTATTAAAAAAGATGAGCGATGAACGCAGTGTAGCCGCTATCTGAGTGATAATAATCAGGCTACTATTCAAGCTATTGTTGCCTGAAAGTGGAGAATCCATGTCGGCGCTAGACGATCTTGCATTTTTTCAGCAGTTAGCACGTGCAGGAAGTTTGACAGGAACGGCGCGTGAACTGGGGCTTTCGCTGTCGGCGGTGAGCAAGCGCTTAAAGCAGCTAGAGGCGCGGTTGGGCGTGGAGCTTGCCGCACGCACTACTCGGCGGCTGACACTCACGGCAGAAGGCGAACGTTATCTCTCCCGCGGGGCGCTGATTCTGGATGAGTTGGGGGAGCTTGAGAACTCTCTCAACGACACACATAAGCATGGGCTTAGCGGACGGCTGCGGGTTAATGCCACCTTTGGTTTTGGTCGGCAGCACATTGCGCCGCTGCTCTCCACCTTTTGTGCAATGCACCCAGCGGTTGAGGGATGGCTGGAGCTCACCAATTTCCCGCTTAACCTGAGCGATCACGGCTTTGATGTCGGTATACGGATTGGCGAGCCGCCGGATTCCCGTTTGATTGCTCGGCCAATTTTGCCCAATCGCCGAGTGCTGTGTGCTGCGCCTGGTTATATCGCCCGTATGGCACCATTGAACGCGCCTGGCGACCTTGCGCGCCAGGCATGCCTGGTGATTCGTGAAAACGATACGGACTTTCCCCTTTGGCGTTTTGAGCGCTGTAATGACCCTGGGTGTGTTCAGTCAGTGAAGGTGAGTGGGCGGCTGGCCAGTAACGATGGAGAAGTCATAACTCGGTTGGCCCTGGACGGACACGGGATAATGATGCGCTCCTGGTGGGACGTAAACGAGCACTTGGCCAGTGGGGCGCTGGTGCCGCTGCTGCCTGAATGGCAGGGCGTGCGGGCCGACTTTTATGCGGTATTTGAGCAGCGCCGCCATGTGCCCACACGGTTACGCGCATTTATTGATCATGTGCAGCGTGACATAAGCGGGCGAGTACCGCCGCTGCCAAGCCTCGGCCTCGATGAACGACAGTGACCAGCTCATCACGCACTGACATGTTTGGTCAGAAACCATTGGATAAAACAAGTATCTTGTTAGGGACTCAGTTAACCCTGGGCGTGCGTGATGGGCGCTGAGTACGTGGCAAGGCCTTTGGCGAGGCGAGCACCGCGACTGGTGAGGGCCGCGGTGCATCCTTGCTACGTTACATGGTTGCGATGCGTTGGCATAAGATTCGCACTCATAATGTAAGCTGCGCTTTAATAATTGGCCAAGCGGGTTCGCCGTCGGTGTTCGTTACATCGGTAAGCATGGCTTCTACCCGCTTGGGGTGATTGCTGATCCACTCCTGGGCTACCTCGGAAAGCGCACGCTCGTCTTGGCCAAACGCCTGGATCATCCAGCTTTGTTCGTCAGCGGTGAAGCTGAACTGCTCAAAAAACGTAGTGATATTGGGGTTGGCTTCAGCATAGTCGGCGCGCAGCACGGTAAGTACATCACTTTCACCATTGTTTTCACCGAACAGATTGTCTGGATCCTCCAGGTAACGCATGGGTAGCTCAAGGTTCATCCAGTGAGGAGTCCAGCCGACCCAGACCACCGCTTGTTCACGCTCGATAGCATCGCGAGCGGCGGACAGCATGGCGATTTCGCTGGTATCAACCAGGCGCCAGTCACCCAGCTCCCAAGCGTCATTATCAATGGCGTCATGGAGAATTTCGCTGGCGGCCGAGCCGGCGCCAAAGCTGAGAATCTGACCGTTAAACAGGTCGCGGTTTTCGGCAAGGTCAGCAAAACTTTGAATGCCGCTCTCGTAAATATAGCTAGGCACCGCCAGCGTCATTTGCGCGCCGTCAACGTTGTTCGCCACATCAATCAGCACGCCTGACTCTTTGCGTGGGGTGAACATGTCACGCTGAGCAGGCAGCCAGGCGCCCAGAAATACATCGATATCACCGCTCTCCATACCCTGATAGATCACCTGCAGGCCAATTTCTTGCGCGCGGGTTTCATAACCCAGCGGGTTTAACAGCTGTTCGGCTATTTCCGTCTTTACGGTGATGCCAGGCCAAGCGGGAACACCAAAATCAAGTGTTTGATCATCGCCGTGCGTGGTGGACGCAAAGGCAGCGGATAAGAGTGCTGTGGCTACCAACGGCATGCTGGGTGAGAGGCGTAGGCGGGTTTTCATTGAGATCTCCTTGCTGAGTTTTTATATCGCGCGGGGCGGTTTATGAGTGGCGTGCCAACACACGCAGGCGAGAGGCGAGCATGTCGCGGTCCAAATACGTGCCCTGGAGGTGACGAGCGCCGCTATCAAGGGTAATGACGGGGGCACGAACGCTAATATCGGTTGCCTCGTCCTGAAAACGAAAATCGACCGGGGCTCACCCGGATAGGATGCGCACTCGTCATGGCTCAAACAAATGATTAATATGGCCTCTAAGACCTTATTTTACTTATAGGTGAATTTATCATGAGTCAGTTACCGCCACTGTTATGGCTACAGGCATTTGAGTCGGCGGCGCGAACGCTCAGCTTTACCGCGGCTGGAAATGAGTTGGCTGTTACCCAAGCGGCCATTAGTCAGCGAGTTCGGTTGTTGGAAGAGCGGTTGGGGCAAAAGCTCTTTGTGCGCCATGCGCGAAGCTTAACCCTCACGCCTGTAGGGCAAGCCTGGCTGCCCAGTATCAATGATGCTTTTTCGCGGATCAGCGAAGGAACGGCTGAGGTGTTTGGCGCTACTAGTGGGCAGCCTGTGACATTAAGAGCCACGCCGATTCTCCAGCAATCCTGGCTGGCGCCGCGTTTGGCTGCTCTTTACCAGCACTGTCCACACATCACCATTCGCCTGGTCAGCGCTATCTGGCCTGATGACTATGGGGTAGAGGGCGCTGATATCGAAATCCGTTATGGGCGGGGGGAATGGAGTGGCGTTGAAATGCACTCGCTAGGTGATGAACAATTGCTGCCAGTGTGTTCGCCAACGCTTGCTGCAACGCTAACAACGCCTGCCGATTTAAGAGGGCACACGCTACTTCACGCAGTAGGTTTTGGTGTCGGCTGGTCAGGCTGGCTACAGGCGGCGGGCGTAGGTCACTTGGAAACGCAATGTCGTTCTATGACATGCGATAACCAGGTGATGACGTTAGCGTTAGCTAGCCAAGGCGCAGGGGTAGCGCTTATTCATCACCGTTTGTTGGAGCAGCGCAATGACCTGGTGACGCCGTTTCCGGCCATTAGTGTGCCAAGCGATGAGCAGTTCTGGCTGGTACGTCCCAGCCGTCGGCAGGTAGATGACGAAGCCGCCTTAGTCTGGGCGTGGTTAGCGAAAGATATTGGGGCTGCCTAGGAGCGTTTTAAGAATAAATGCTCCAATTTTCTTGCCATTTTCGTGCAGGCGTGAAGAATGAAGCGCCTTCGATAAGTTAAAAAAAGGCGTGTTGTATGGATTTCTCGGTACCTCAACTGTTGACCGCGTTGGTTGATCGCGGCAACGGGCTGTTATGGGGCAGTGTGCTGATCTACTTGCTGATCGGCGCAGGCCTCTACTTTACGATACGAACCGGTGCGATCCAAGTGCGCTATTTCGGTCACATGTTTAAACTGCTGCGCACCTCGCGCAACGCAGGTGACGGAATTTCTTCATTCCAGGCACTCTCCACCAGCCTGGCGGCACGCGTAGGCACCGGCAACCTGGCAGGTGTGGCGGTGGCGATCTATTTTGGTGGCCCAGGCGCGATTTTCTGGATGTGGATGACCGCCATGGTGGGTATGGCGACCAGCTTCATTGAATCTACCTTGGCGCAGGCCTATAAAACAGACCATGGGGATAGCACCTTTCGCGGCGGCCCCGCCCGTTATATTGAACGTGGGCTTGGGCTGCGCTGGCTGGCCGTGCTGTTTTCCATCTGTTTGATTGTAGCGTTTGGATTGGCGTTTAACAGCGTACAGGCCAACTCCATCGCCCAGGCCATGGAGCAGGCATTTGCTGTTCCCACCTGGGCCATGGGGTTAGTCTTGGTGGTAGTTGTGACGCCGATTATCTTTGGTGGCTTAAAGTCCATCGCCAAGGTCGCGGAGCTGGTGGTGCCATTAATGGCTCTGCTTTACCTGCTACTCGCGCTTGTTGTGGTCGGGCTTAATATCGGTGACTTCCCAGCAGCCATCATGACCATTGTGAAGAGCGCCTTTGGCCTTGAGCAAGCGGCTGGTGGGGCTGTGGGGTATGCCGTGTCACAAGCGATTATGAACGGCATTCAACGCGGCCTGTTCTCCAACGAGGCGGGCATGGGTTCGGCGCCGAATGCGGCAGCCACCGCCAGCACGCGGCCTAATCATCCGGCTGCCCAGGGCTTTATTCAGATGCTGGGTGTGTTTCTGGATACGCTGGTTATTTGTACGGCCACGGCGGCCATTATTATTATGGCAGGGCCTGAGCTGTTAGCCGGTGAAGAGACGAATGGTATCCAACTGACCCAAATGGCGCTTTCAAGCCACGTAGGCGATTGGGGAGGCATGTTTGTAGCTGTCGCTATCTTGCTGTTCGCGTTTACTTCTTTGATTGCCAACTACTCTTACGGCGAGTCCAATATTGAGTATTTAGCGGGTCGCCGAGCGCCGGTAGCGATTCTCCTTTACCGCTTGGCGGTGCTGGCGATGATCATGGTGGGATCGATGGCGAGTCTGGGGGCGATCTGGAACTTTGCGGATCTTTCCATGGGTATGATGGCAATTATTAACCTGGTGGCTATCCTGCTGCTTTCACCGGTTGCTTTTGCGCTGTTCCGTGATTACGAGGCGCAGTTGAAGGCAGGCAAAGAACCTACCTTTGACCCCAGCAAATTCCCCACGTTAGCCAATAAGGTTGATCCCAAGGCGTGGCCTAAAAAGCACTAATCATCAGCCAACTAAAACCCTGCTCACACAAAAGCGGGGTTTTTTTATAGATATCATCATAATTCGATTTTATCGAACGTAACACTCATATCATTGCGCTTTTGATTAATCAAAATCATCGTAAAATAGCGTTAATTCCTTATTAACCCTACGTTGGAGCTTTTTTTAAATGACAACTCGTGCCCTGCTGGTTACCTCCTCTGTACTTGGTGAAAACGGCCAATCTATCGCCTTGGCCAACCACTTCCAAAGCCGTGCGGCTGCCCGCGAAGGCGTCGATGTCACTAAGCGTGACGTGATTGCCGATGCGCTGCCTCACCTGGATATTGCGGAACTGGGCGCATGGCAGACACCGGCTGACGAGCGCAGCGACGAGCAGAAAGCACTGGCTGCTCGCTCTGATGAGCTGTTGGCCGAACTGCGTGCTAATGACGTGTTGGTCCTGGCGGTACCGATGTATAACCTGGGTATTCCTTCGCAGTTAAAAGCCTGGTTTGACCGTGTACTGCGTGCTGGCGAAACGTTCCGTTACACAGAAAACGGCCCACAAGGTCTCGTCGAAGGTAAGCGGGTGATTATCCTGGCGGCCCGTGGTGGTATGTATGCGGGGTCGGACAGGGATAGCCAAACGCCGCACCTGAAAAGCATGCTAGGCTTGATAGGCATTACCGATGTTGATGTCGTGTACGCAGAAGGTCTGAACATGGGCGAAGAGCAGCGTGCTGCAGCACAAAAAGAAGCGTTTCAGGCAATTGATCAGTTGGTGGAAGCGCTATAAGCCCGTTAGCCTGAGGTAATTACGGAGAATTTGTTATGGCCCGTCCCGAGCTATTGGAGCAGATCTATACGATTGTTGATCAGATTCCGGCGGGGCGAGTCACGACGTATGGGCGTATCGCCGCTATGACCGAAGGCGCCACCCCCCGAATGGTGGGGTCTGCCATGCGGCACTTGCCCGATGGTCATGAGCTTCCCTGGCACCGGGTGATTGCGGCCTCACTTAAACTTGCTGACCACGGCGGTGCTACCCGTCAGCATCAGAAATTGCGTGATGAAGGCGTGATGTTTGATGCCAAGGGCCGCGTGCCGCGTCACCTGGTGTGGCCGGATGAGCCGTAGAATACGTCCTTTCAATGAGAAGCCGCGCAGTTGCGCGGCTTTTTCGATTGTACGTTTATTTATTCCTTTCTGAAAAGCGCTAAGTACGTGCCCCATCGAGGTGAACGTCCTGTGCTTTTTTGTCATGGCACCGGCAAGCCGGCAGAGCAATAAAGCGGCCACGCCACACAGCGTAAGTGTTAGTAGCATCAAGTGAGGCCCTTGGGTCGCCAGGCTGGCAACATAGCCGACGGCCGCCGCGATCACATAGTGCAGGGTACCCATCAGCGCCGACGCCACACCGGCCTGCGCCCCGCCAGCGTTCATGGTCAGCGCGGTCAAATTACCAAACACCAGCCCGAGCGCGCCGATCGCTACCGCTAGCAGCGCCACGTACGTTTCGAACGTGACCATACCCATCGTGACGACCAGATATAAAAGCGCCCCCGCCAGTGTATGTATACCAAGCCCGAGATAAGTCACCCCGGCAGGCGTCATACCGCGTGCAGACAGCGCATTGGACAGCATGCCACCCATAATTAGCCCGACGGAATTGGCGGCAAACAAATAGCTGAAATGGGTCGGTGTCATGCCAAAATGGTCGGTAAACACAAACGCCGCGGCGCTGATATAGGTGAAAAGTGACCCCAGAACAAAACCACCGGCCGCCGTATACGCCATGAAGACCCGACGACGCGACTGAGCCAGATACCCACGCACGACACTGCCTACGCTAAGCGCTGTGCGCTGCCTAACGTCAAGCGTCTCGGGAATGCCTGTCAGGCTCCATGCCAACCCGATGACGCCCAAGCCGGCCAGCGCCCAGAAGATACCGCGCCAGCCACCGTGCTCAAGCAGAAAGCCCCCCATCATGGGCGCCACGACGGGTGCAATCATCATGACTTGCATCAATAGCGAAAAGATTTTGGCAGAGCTTTTCACATCGCAAAGATCGGCCACAATGGCACGTGGAGCGACCAAGCCTGCGGCCGCGCCGATGGCCTGTAAAAAGCGTGCGGCGAGCAGCCACTCAAGCGTGGGTGCCATGGCCGCAACCACCGAACCCACCACAAAGATTACAAGCCCCACCAGAAGCGGCATCCTCCGCCCAAAACGCTCCAGCAGCGGGCCATAAAGACACTGCCCCAGCGCCAGCCCTGCCAAAAAGACCGACAGCGTTTGCTGCACGCTGCCCGCCGAGGCCTCATAGGTCTGCGCAATCATCGGCATGCCGGGCAGGTACATATCAATCGCCATGGCATCGAGTGCGGTCAAAAGGGCCAGCAGAATGACCAGCGCCATACCCACTGTACTTTGGTGAGTATTCTCACGAATGACCTGTTCAGTCATGATGCTCTCCTGCAAGCCTTGCGATACTGTCGCCCATGAGGCGTTCAAGTGCGTTGAGACGTGCCTCAAAGCGCTCGGTGCCAATATAGATAAGCGCCACGTGGAGGCTATCCACCATGCCCATGTAGGCGTGGCCTAGCATCAGGGCATCCTGGTCAGAAAGCGCCTTTCCAACATGGCGACGCAGCGCTGTCGTGAAATCTGCTAACAGCTGTTGCATGTAACCCTCGTAGCCTTCCTGAAGTTCATGAAAAAGCGACTCGGGCGGGATATATGAGGTGCGTAGCAGAAACCGAAAGTGCTCTGAGTCGGCGTAGCGTGCCAGCAACGATTCGCAATAGTGCTGGCCTGGCAGTCCAGTATTGGAGTGCTCAAAGCATTCCTGGGCAAATTGCGATTCAACTTTCAAGGCATCTTCAAACACCGCCGAAAACAGCGCGTCCTTATTTTTGATATGCGAATAAAGCGACGCTTTGCGAATACCGGCGTCGGCAGCAATTCCCGACAATGAAGCGCCCTCATAACCATGCTGGGCAAACTGGGCAACGGCTGCGTTGAGCACCCGGCGCAATGCGGGTGTCGTTGTGGGTAACATTTCTTGCTCTCCAAACATGAAGTTCTTAATGGCGCATGCGTCAAACATGTCAAACCCAAGCGATGCATCATAATACAAAAGCTACCGACCGGTAGGTAGTTTTTTTGTTTATAAAAAAGGCCCTTTAGGGCCAAATAAAATTGACTGCTACCCGATTTAAAACGTAGCTGTCTAATTTAAAACATCGTGTTGTCGTTGGCCGCTTCTTCCGGCACAGACTGGATGACATCCCAGTGCTCGACGATCATTTCATTTTCAACGCGGAAGATATCCACAACGGCCTCACCGCGATCCTCATCACCCCAGACCAGGTCGTCATCGGTCGCACTACGCACGATCTCGCTCTGGTAGTCCGGGTTTTCCTTGAAGCAGCCTGCAAAGTAATCCACGAAAGGCGCTTTGCCATCCGGTACTTCCGGTTCGCACTTATACTTCAATGGAGCCGGATTTCAAGGACCAGTCGCGCCAGCGTAGATCAAAAAGATCCTTGCGGCGGTCTTTCAGGTTGGTCACTGAGCCTTCTGCACGCACCACCGTTAGGCGAGTCAAATCCAGGTCCGAGAAGAAAATCATCTCGGTATTGGGCGTGGTTTCTGCCAGTACTGCATCATGGGGGAAGGCAAAGTCAGAAGGGGTAAAGACCGCAGACTGCGCGTACTGAATATCCAGGTTTTCAATCGAGGGCAAGTTGCCGACGCTACCGCAGAGCACTACGTAGCACTCGTTCTCAATGGCGCGTGCCTGACCGCAGTGACGAACCCGCAGGTAGCCATTTTTGGTGTCGGTCCAGAACGGCACAAACAAAATGTCCATATCCTGGTCGGCCAGTAGACGGCCGAGTTCCGGGAACTCTACGTCGTAGCAGATCAAAATGCCCACGCGGCCTGCATCGGTGTTAAACACCTGCAAGTTGTCACCGCCTTCGATTACCCAATCGCGACGCTCCTGAGGAGTGATATGCAGCTTGGCTTGCTTGTCGACTTCACCATCGCGGTGGAAGAGGTAGGCAACGTTGTAGAGCCGGTCATTTTCGCCCACTTCAATCATTGAGCCGCCAACAATATTGATATTGTAGGAGACCGCCATGCGTGAAAGTTCGGTTTTAAAGCGTTCGGTAAAGCCTGCCAGAAAACGTATCGCCGCCATTTGGTCCTGCTGAGCGGCGCGGTCTTGCAAGCCCATCAGCGGGGTGGTGAACAGCTCCGGAAAAACCGCAAAGTCACTCTGGTAATCTGAAAGCGCGTCGACAAAATACTCAATCTGCTGGAGGGCGGCTTCTACCGAGGCAAACTCACGCATCTGCCACTGTACGGCGCCAACACGCACTTGGGTTGGGCGCGTATCCAGCACGTTTTCGGCAGGCTCAAAGAGAATATTGTTCCACTCGAGCAGGGTCGCGTAGCCCTTTGACTGCTCATCTTCGGGCAGGTATTTGCGCAGCAGGCGTTTTACTTGAAAGTCGTTAGCCAACTGGAACGACAGAATGGGATCATAAATCTCCTTGCGAGAGACTTTTTCGATGTACTGGGCCGGCGTTAGCTCATCGGCATGCTGATAGTATTCGGGAATGCGCCCACCCGCCAAAATGGCGCGCAGGTTATGCGAACGACACAGCTCTTTGCGTGCTTCGTAAAGGCGCCGCCCCAGGCGGTAGCCGCGGTAGTCCGGGTGAATCAGCACATCCAGCCCGTACATCGCATCGCCATTTTCATCGTTGAGAATAATCTCACGATGGCCAATCAGGTCGTCATATTTATGCGGGTTGGAAAACTCGTCGTAATCCACCTGAACCGTTAGTGCGACGCCTACCAGATTGCCGTCATCTTCAATGGCGATCTGGCCGTCGGGAAACTCCTGAATCAGCTTGTCGATGGTGTGACGGGGCCAGGCGCCGCCAATATTATGATAGACAGCGTCCATCAATGTCTTGAGCTGATCGTAATCATCGCTCGTCAGGTTGCGCACATTTAGATGCAGGTCTTCCAGGGACATATCAGGGGGTTCCAGAATAAAAAAGAAAACAGCCTAGTGCATGATGGCTAGGCGCTGCCCGGCTTATTCACCGACACGTTTCCCACCAGTGGGCGCGTCAAGGTTTGCGCCATGATGACGCCCGCCAGAATCAGAAGTCCACCGGTAAAGTGGAAGCCTGCCACTTGCTCGCCCAGCATCGCCATGGCAATCAGTGCGCTAAACAGAGGCATCAGGTTGATAAAAATGCTCGCCTGGTTAGCGCCAATTTGGCGGACCGCGCGCATCCATAAAAATGTGGTAATGACGGAGGCAGGAATGCCTGCATAGAGAATAAGCCCAATGTTTTGACTATCCACAGGCGTCATTGGCCCCATCAAATAGGGCGGCAGCAAAAACAGTACCGCAAAACATACCTGAGCATAGAGCATTACCCAAGGCGGTAAGTTCATTTTCCAGCGCTTTAGCATAACGCCGTAGAGCGCGTAGCAGCTTGCTGCCACCACCATTAGCGCATCGCCATGGGCAACCTCAAGCTGAAGAAGCGATAAGGGATTACCGCGGCCCAGCAACACGGTGACACCGATAAAGGCCAGCACGCCGCCCATAACGCCGCCCAGGGTTGGCGGCTCACGCAGGATAAGCGCACTCAGCAGCACGGTTAAAAGCGGCACCATCGCAGCTAGAATGCCCATGTTGGTAGCCGTTGTGGTTTCCGCTGCAACATAGGCCAGCCCTTGCCATAGCCCCATACCTAAAAGGCCCAGTAAGGCGAGTTTCGGCCAGTTACGGCGTATTTCCGCACGATGACGAAGCACGGCCGGAAGCACGAAGGGCGTCATCACCGCTAGCGCCAACAGCCAGCGTAAAAAAGCGATGCTGCTCGGCGCAATCGCGCCTACGGTCAACTGATTAATGGTCATGTTGCCCGACCAGATCAGCACGGTGGCTAGTGGTGGCAAAAAGTAAATCAACGGCATAGCGGTTTTCCTTATCGTTAGCCGAATAATGTTACGTGCTTTAACGCAATGAGCAAGACTGAGAAACGATGGCTCTGGATGTCGTTGGTAAGTCGTAAAGGGCTGTACGACGGCGATTGGATGTCATACGCTTGTTTGAATAACGCCAAGGAGAACCGTGATGACCCGTGCGCCCGCTTACCCGCATCTTTTCCAGCCAATTACGATTGGCCATTTAACGCTGCCCAACCGCATTTTAATGGGCTCCATGCATACCAACCTGGAAGAGACACCCAAGGGGTTTGCAAGGTTGGCGGCTTTTTATGCTGAGCGTGCACGGGCCGGGGTAAGTTTAATCGTCACTGGAGGGATTGCGCCAAACCCGGAAGGTGCGGTGTTTCAGGGCGCCAACGCGCTAACCGATGAGACCCAATTGGCAGAGCATCGCCAGGTGGTGGAGGCTGTTCACGCGGAAGGCGGGCATTTGTGCATGCAGATTCTCCATGCGGGGCGCTACGCCTACTCGCCTGAATTGGTGGCGCCCTCGGCAATTCAGGCACCCATTAATCCATTTACTCCCCGTGAACTAAGTAGTGACGACGTTGAACAGCAAATTGCCGACTACGTGCGCTGTGCGTCTCTGGCGCAACAGGCGGGTTATGACGGCGTCGAAATAATGGGTTCGGAAGGCTATCTGATTAATCAGTTTATTTGCCAGCGGACCAATCAGCGAAGCGATGCCTGGGGCGGTAGTTTTGAGCATCGCATGCGCTTTCCGTTGGAAATTGTTAAACGCATTCGAGCGGCGGTGGGCGAGCGCTTTGTGGTGATTTTTCGTCTGTCGATGATTGATCTGGTGGAAGACGGCAGTACGTGGCAAGAGATCGTTACGCTTGGCCAGGCGGTGGAAGCCGCAGGTGCCGATATCATCAATACCGGGATTGGTTGGCACGAAGCGAGGGTGCCCACGATTGTCACCAGCGTGCCACGTGCGGCCTTTACCGAAGTGACCCGGCGAGTAAAAGCAGCGCTTTCGGTGCCGCTGATCACTACTAATCGGATTAATATGCCAGAGATTGCCGAACAGGTGCTGTCCGAAGGCCACGCCGATATGGTGTCCATGGCGCGGCCGTTTTTGGCGGATCCTGAGTGGGTGCGTAAAGCCGAAGCGGGGCAGGCCGATGAAATCAATACCTGTATTGCCTGTAACCAGGCCTGCCTGGATCACACCTTTGCAGGCAAGTTAACCTCTTGTTTAGTTAATCCGCGCGCCTGCCATGAAACCGAGCTTGTGATTGAACCCGCCACCACGCCTAAACGCGTGGCCGTGGTGGGCGGTGGACCAGCGGGGCTTGCCACGGCCGTTACCGCCGCCAGCCGTGGCCATCACGTAGTGCTGTTTGAGCAGCGTGACACGCTGGGCGGGCAGTTTAATTACGCGCGCCGGATTCCAGGCAAAGAGGAGTTTAACGAAACCCTACGCTACTACCGCGTCATGCTGGAAAAGTACGCGGTAGAGATTCGTTTGAACACCCGTGCCATCCCAGAAGCACTGGCTGAGTTTGACGATATTATTATTGCCAGCGGCGTACGCCCACGCACGCTGTCGCTGCCCGGCGCTGAACACCCCAGTGTGCTGAGCTATGCCGATGCCATTGAATCCCCTGAACGGGTAGGCCGCCGGGTTGCCGTTATCGGGGCAGGCGGTATTGGTTTTGACGTTTCCGAGCTTTTGGCCCATGAAGAACATCCGGCCCTTGATATCGATACCTGGTGCGACGAGTGGGGCGTTGACCTGGCCGTTAGCGAACGCGGCGGTTTAAAAGCCCCTGTGGCGCCCGCTGTAGCACGTGACATTGTCATGCTACAACGTAAAACCTCAAAGCCTGGCAAGTACCTGGGTAAAACCACTGGCTGGGTACACCGGGCTTCGCTAAAGGCGCGCGGCGTTTCGACCTTGACGGGCTGCGAGTACCTTAAAGTTGATGATGATGGGCTGCATATTCGCCGCAATGGCGAGGACAGCGTGCTGGGTGTGGATACGGTGGTGGTATGCGCAGGGCAGGAATCGGTGCGTGATTTAGTGGCGCCGCTTGAAGCGCTCGGTAAACAGATTCATATCATTGGCGGTGCCGATGAGGCGGCAGAGCTTGACGCCAAGCGCGCTATTGATCAGGGAATGCGCTTGGCTGCCCAGCTTTAACCGCGTTGATAGTGGCGGGTGACGCTCGTCCATAAATGACGATAGACTGACTGATCCATCACCTTATTAAGCATAACGTGATGTTAAAGGCGCTAGTGGCACCCAGCTGGCGCTGTAACAATATGAGGTATAAGGATAATTGTCATGACGTCGGAGTGTACCCCCCGTTTTTTAGCCAGCGATAACACTTCTGGTATTTGCCCGGAAGCCATGGCGTATCTACTGGACGCTAATCAGGTTGATGACCTGGCGTATGGCAATGACCATTGGACCGAGCGAGCGGCGAACCGCTTTCGTCAAATGTTTGATTATGACTGCGAAGTGTTTTTTGTTTTTAACGGTACTGCGGCTAACTCACTGGCGCTTTCTGCGATGGGGCGCAGTTACCATAGCGTGATTTGTCATGAGCTGGCGCATATTGAAACCGACGAGTGCGGCGGCCCGGAGTTCTTCTCCAATGGCGCCAAGCTGCTGACCTCGCCAGGGGCGAATGGCAAGCTTACCCCTGAGGGGATTGAGGCGCTGGTGACGCGGCGGAGCGATATTCACTACCCAAAACCTAAAGTGGTTTCGCTGACCCAAGCAACCGAAGTAGGAACGGTATATACCCGCGAAGAACTACTGGCCATTCGTGCCATTGCCGATAAGCATGATTTGCGCTTACACATGGATGGCGCTCGGTTTGCCAATGCTTGTGCCAGCTTGAATGCTACGCCTGCCGAGCTGACCTGGCAGGTAGGTGTTGATGCACTGTGTTTTTCTGGGACTAAAAATGGCTTGGCGATGGGCGAGGCGATTTTGTTCTTTAATCGCGAGCTGGCAGAAGATTTTTCGTATCGCTGCAAGCAGGCAGGTCAGTTGGCATCCAAAATGCGCTATATATCAGCGCCGTGGTTGGGCCTTTTGGAGAGCGGGGCGTGGCTCACCAATGCTCAACATGCTAACGCAATGGCACAATATTTAACGCAAGGGCTGCAAGCGCTGCCTGGCGTGTCGTTGATGTTTCCTGCCCAGGCAAACAGCGTCTTTGTTGAGTTGCCAGCCCATGCAATTAGCGCCCTAAAAGCCAAGGGGTGGACCTTCTATACGTTTATTGGCGCCGGAGGAGCACGCTTTGTATGTGCCTGGAATACCACCGTTGAATTACTGGATTTACTTATCGCGGATGTCAAAATTGCTCTTGAACAGCATTCTGGATAGTAAGAGACTCTGGAGTTTTCAGGCGTATCGCTTTTTTTACCGCCTCTGCACACGCAGCGGCGGTTTTTTGTAGACGTTCAATAAAAGGGCGTGACGCCTGGCCCGCCATGCCAATGTTGATCATTAGAGAATCGTTAAACGTTTCTGATGAAGTGCTTTTTGGTTAAAACCCTGTTGTATCAACATCCTGCCTTTGAAGTGCGGGACTTTTCTGGCGTATGCCTATGCGTATCACATGTTAGCGTTGAAGTTTTAGTCATCACATTTTGCTAATGCTGGCTACGCTAATAGAGCGACACCTCGTTCGGCTCACCACAATAAAATATTCATCCGGGTGGTGATTGCCTGGGGATGGCCATAGGAGGGTTTCATGAGCATCTTTGACCACGTTCAAGACCGTTTTGCCCGCGTGCAGCAAGAAGACATGAGTTTGGAAGAGTATCTGGCGCTTTGTCGTCGTGACCCAACGGTTTATGCCAGCGCCGCGGAGCGCATGCTGGATGCCATCGGCGAGCCTGCTGTTATTGATACGGCAAAGGACCCGCGCTTATCGCGTATTTTTTCCAATAAGGTGATACGCCGCTACCCGGTTTTTGCTGAGTTTCATGGTATGGAGGAGGCCATTGAGCAGATCGTGGCTTACTTCCGTCATGCCGCCCAAGGGCTTGAGGAGCGCAAGCAGATTCTCTATCTGCTGGGGCCGGTGGGTGGCGGTAAATCATCACTTGCGGAGCGCTTAAAACTGCTAATGGAGCGCATCCCTTTTTACGCCATTAAAGGCTCACCCGTTTATGAGTCGCCGCTTGGGCTGTTCTCACCTGAAGAGGATAGCGAGCTGCTTGAAAAAGAGTATGGGATTGCGCCGCGCTATCTGAAAAGTGTGATGTCCCCTTGGGCCGCCAAGCGTTTAAAAGAGTACGGCGGCGATATTTCCCAGTTTCGTGTAGTGCGTCTTTATCCTTCGCGGCTGCACCAGATAGCAATTTCTAAAACGGAACCGGGTGACGAGAATAACCAGGATATCTCCTCGTTAGTGGGTAAAGTCGATATCCGCCAGCTTGAGCTTTACTCCCAGGATGACCCGGATGCTTATAGCTTCTCGGGCGGGCTTTGCCGCGCTAACCAAGGGTTAATGGAATTCGTTGAGATGTTTAAGGCGCCGATCAAGGTGCTACATCCGCTGTTAACCGCCACCCAAGAGGGGAATTACAACCCAACGGAGGGGATGGGCGCCATTCCGTTTGATGGCATTATCCTGGCGCACTCCAACGAATCCGAGTGGCAGGCATTTCGCAATAACCGCAACAACGAGGCCTTTCTTGACCGCGTATATATCGTCAAAGTGCCTTACTGCTTGCGAGTATCTGAAGAGATCAAAATCTATCAAAAGCTACTGGAAGACTCCTCCCTCAATGCCGCACCCTGCGCGCCCGATACGCTGCGCATGCTGGCACAATTCTCGGTGCTGTCTCGGTTAAAAGTGCCCGAGAACTCCAGTATCTACTCCAAAATGCGCGTGTACGATGGCGAAAATCTAAAAGATACCGACCCGCGTGCCAAGTCGATACAAGAGTACCGCGATGCGGCAGGTGTGGACGAAGGCATGCAAGGACTCTCCACTCGTTTTGCGTTCAAGATTCTTTCCAAGGTGTTTAACTTTGACAGCACCGAAGTTGCCGCTAACCCGGTGCATCTGCTGTATGTGCTGGAGCAAGCGCTTGAGCGTGAGCAACTGCCCTCTGAAGTATTTGAGCGTTATCTGGGCTTTATTAAAGAGTTTTTGGCTCCGCGCTATGTGGAGTTTATTGGCAAAGAGATCCAGACGGCTTATCTCGAATCCTACAGCGAGTATGGGCAGAATATTTTTGATCGCTATGTGACCTATGCCGATTTCTGGATTCAAGACCAGGAGTACCGCGACCCGGATACCGGCGAGCAGTTGAATCGCCAATCGCTAAATGAAGAGCTTGAAAAAATTGAGAAGCCAGCGGGCATCTCCAATCCCAAGGACTTCCGTCATGAAGTGGTTAACTTTGTGCTGCGAGCGCGTGCCCAGAACAATGGCATGAATCCCAGCTGGCAGTCGTATGAGAAGCTTAAAGGGGTTATTGAACACAAGATGTTTGCCAATACCGAAGAGCTTTTGCCGGTCATCTCGTTTAATGCCAAGGCCTCAACGTCGGACCAGAAAAAACACGAGGACTTCGTCGCTCGGATGGTGGAGCGCGGCTATACCGAGAAGCAGGTGCGCCTGCTTTCCGAGTGGTACCTGCGCGTGCGTAAGTCGCAGTAAGCACCGGTACTGCAAAGGCCCTTTGGGTTAAGGAGGTCGTATGACCTACTTTATTGATCGAAGACCTAACGCTAAACATAAGAGCGCGGTTAACCGGCAGCGCTTTTTGGAGCGCTACCGTCAGCATATCAAGCGCTCTGTTGAAGAGGCGGTTAACCGCCGCTCCATTACCGATATGGAGCGTGGTGAAAACATCTCTATCCCCACCAAGGACATTTCCGAGCCGGTGTTTCAGCATGGCCCTGGTGGGGCGCGCAATATCGTTTCGCCGGGTAATAAAGAGTTTTTACAGGGTGACAGGATTCGCCGCCCCGGTGGCCAAGGTGGCGGAGGCGGCGCGGGTGAAGGGAGCGCTTCTGACCAAGGCGAAGGTAACGATGAGTTTGCGTTTACGCTTAGCCGAGAGGAGTTTTTAGAGTTTGTTTTCGATGGTTTGGAGCTTCCGCACCTGCAGCGTAAGCCGCTTAAATCATTGGAAGAAGTGAAAATGGTGCGCGCGGGCCTTTCCCGGGATGGCGTGCCCTCGCGTATCAGTATTACGCGTTCCATGCGGGAGGCCTACGCCCGCCGTATTGCCATGCGAGCACCGATCAAGCGAGCGCTACAAGAAGCTGAGCAAGCGCTGGAGGCAGAAGAGCGCAAAGACAGCGTGTTACGTAATCCGGCACGGGTGGCTGAACTGAAAGCTGACATCGAGCGTTTAAAGAAACGCATCGAGGCAGTGCCGTTTATTGATACCTACGATTTGCGCTATCACCAGTTGGCCGCGCAACCTCAGCCCTCAAGCCAGGCGGTAATGTTCTGTGTCATGGATGTTTCAGGCTCCATGACCCAGAACCATAAAGACATTGCGAAGCGGTTTTTTCTGCTGCTTTACCTTTTTTTAGAGAAGCACTACGAAAAGGTCGAGCTGGTGTTTGTTCGCCACCATACTGCCGCAAAAGAAGTGAGTGAGGAGGAGTTCTTTTACTCCCGCGAAACGGGCGGCACCATTGTCTCAAGCGCACTCACGCTGGTGGATAACATTGTTCAAAAGCGCTATCCCGCCGAGCAGTGGAATTTATACGTGGCCCAGGCATCGGATGGCGACAATTGGGACGATGATTCCAGTACCTGTCGCAATTTGTTGATTAAAAAGCTGATGCCTCAACTTCAGTACTACGCATATGTAGAAATCACCCCTCACGATCATCAGTCGCTTTGGCATGAGTATCAGAGCGTTGCTGAGCACTTTCCTGAACGCTTTACGATGCGCCAAATTGTCGAAGCTAGCGATATTTACCCTGTTTTTCGTGAGCTGTTTAAACGCCGCTTGAACCAAGCGCGCTAAACGCGTGCGTGTTGAGGAGTGCGCTATGAATGCATCCCAAAAGCCCATTGCGACCGGTTCTGACTGGAGCTTTAGCGTCCTGGAGCGCTTTAACGACAAGCTCGCAGTACTTGCTGATGAGTACCGCCTGGATACGTACCCCAATCAAATGGAAGTCATCACCACCGAACAGATGATGGATGCCTACGCCAGCGTGGGTATGCCGGTGGGCTACCATCACTGGTCATTTGGTAAGCAGTTTCTGGCCGTTGAGCACGCTTACAAACGCGGCCAAATGGGCTTGGCGTACGAGTTGGTGATTAATTCCAACCCTTGTATTGCCTATTTGATGGAAGAAAACACTCTGATGATGCAGGTGCTGGTCATGGCACATGCCTGCTATGGGCATAATTCCTTCTTCAAGGGCAATTATCTGTTTCGTACCTGGACCGATGCCGAATCGATCGTTGATTATCTGGTGTTTGCACGTCACTACATTGCCAAATGCGAAGAGCGCCATGGCGTCCATGCGGTTGAGCAACTGTTGGATGCGTGCCACGCACTGCAAAATTACGGCGTTGACCGCTATAAACGACCTTCGCCGATCTCGGCTGAAGAGGAGGCCAGGCGCCAGGATGAACGGGAAGCCTACCTGCAAACGCAGGTTAATATGCTGTGGCGTACGATTCCTGAGCCACCTGGCAATGCGTCTCCGCTGCCTGGTAGCCTTAACAGCGACAACGATCCGCTAGGCCTGCACAGCGGCGGAATTTATCCGCCAGAGCCTCAGGAAAATCTGCTCTATTTTATTGAAAAAAATGCCCCGTTATTGGCCCCTTGGCAGCGTGAAATAGTGCGTATTGTGCGCAAGCTGGCGCAGTATTTTTACCCCCAGCGCCAAACTCAGGTTATGAATGAGGGGTGGGCATGCTTTTGGCACTACACATTGATGAACCGCTTGTATGACGAAGGCGATGTTGATGAAGGTCTGATGCTTGAGTTCTTACAGTCCCACGCCGCCGTTATTAATCAACCTGGCTTTGATAGCCCTTACTTCAACGGCATCAATCCGTATGCGTTGGGGTTTGCCATCTTTATGGACATCAAGCGGATATGCGAAGTACCGACCGAGGAAGATTATCAGTGGTTTGCTGATATTGCGGGCACGCCTTGGCGCAGTACGCTTGAATTTGCTATGCGCAACTTTAAGGATGAGTCGTTTATTCAGCAGTTTCTGTCGCCCAAGGTAATGCGCGACCTTAAGCTGTTTTTAATTGTGGATGATGATCAGGCGGAAACGCTCGAAGTGGCGGCTATTCATAATGAACAGGGCTATCGCCGGGTGCGCGATGCGCTTTCTACTCAGTACGCGCTGTCGGTGAAAGAGCCAAATATTCAAGTGGTTG
Organism: Halomonas sp. AOP22-C1-8; assembly: GCF_052378905.1. Lineage (NCBI taxonomy): Bacteria > Pseudomonadati > Pseudomonadota > Gammaproteobacteria > Oceanospirillales > Halomonadaceae > Halomonas > Halomonas sp. AOP22-C1-8. Next base: position 45,829 of record NZ_JBQSYD010000016.1, read on the forward strand.
AGGCTGATATCCGGGGCGATCGCTCATTAACACTGCACCACGTGCAGGACGGTCGCCGCCCCCTTGGGCGTAGTGCCTACCCGGTTATTCGGCACCTGCATGAGCTTTGGGGGTTCCCCGTACGCCTGGTTTCCATGGATGAAGGGCGGGTGACGCATCGCTACCGTTGGCCCATAGAGGAGGAAAGTAAAGACAACCCGTAAATGGTCACCGCTTACCGGTGAGTACAGTGAAAAGTCCCTGCGTTTGGCAGGGATGTTTAGCAGCCTTACCCCTGAGCCACCCAGGATTGACACCAGCCACCAGGTTCAACGCTGTTTTCAGGAAACAGCTGGCAGCCTTGATTAGCAGAGGTATAAAACATGCAGTTGTCGCACCGTTCACCTGATGTATAAGCAGGGTGGTCGCTGGCATCACTCGCTTTTTCAACATAGTTCAGCGCTTGGGCACTGGGTGCTGAAGGGGCAAGGCGAGGTAGCGATTGAGCAAAGGCCGTTCTCGATAAAATACCGATGCCCAAGGGGAGGGTTGCCAGCCCCCATACACTGGTGCGTATAAAATGACGGCGGCTCTGATTAGCCATGGTCTCTCCTTATAGGTCACTCTCATTTGACCCTAAATATCGCGTTGTTATCCATCCATGCTAACGAATAGATGCGTGGTGCGCGACTTCTTCGTTCAAGGCAAGGATTTAGAGAGATTTCGTGTCCAGGCTGCGGATTTAACCAGGCCTGTTATACTCCACGCTTTGGCGGCTGTTGACGTTTTTCTTGCGTATTACGCCACTAAACAGGTGTAGACGGTGTGAGTAAAATGACGATAGGCCTCGGTATCACTTACATTTTTTTAGTGAGGGCGCTATGCAAAACGCAGTTATTTTAATTAATACCGAAAAAGGCCAGGTTAAAGCAGTAGCAGAGCGCTTAGCGGACGTGGAAGGCATTAGTGAGGTGTACTCCACCTGTGGGCGTTATGACCTGGTAGCCATCGCGCGTACCCCGAATTTTGAAAGCCTGGCTGAGCTGGTGACCGAGCGCCTTAACGAGGTTGAGGGGATCAGCGATACGGAAACGCTTAACGCCATGCAGGTACATTCACGCCACGACCTTGAAACCATGTTTTCACTAGGCTGGTAATGTGGATATAGGCACCGGCCACCGCAATGGCCGCGTGTCATAAGCGGGCGATAAAAATTAGCGTGTGGGGAGTAGGGGAACGTGGGGATATCGTTTTGGCGCTGGCGTCGAGAGGGGCGGCGTCTGGGCGTCGCTTTGCTGTTTGTGGTCGCGGGAGCGGGGTTATGGGAGTTTCAGGAGCGTCAGCATCAGGATGCGTATACCTGGATGGGCGTTCCCACGTGGGAGAGTTTTCATCCCACCACGTTTCACCGCGTATTACGCAATGAGGGCTATTTAGTTGGCTGGTCGGATGTGCGTGTTAACCCGCTGTGGGTGAGTTACCAGCTGGAGGCGGTGCCGGAAGGGACCCAGATTGGCTCACGGCCCAGTTTTCAAGCGGATTGGCGGACCCTCTGGCCGGTAAAAACCGACAGCTATGCCCGGAGTGGCTATGACCGGGGACATATGGCACCTAACTATGCCATTGCCGCAGTGCACGGGCGCGATGCCCAGGTTGATACGTTTTTGATGAGTAACATGACGCCGCAGCGGCCTAATCTAAATCGCCAGCTATGGCAGCGGTTGGAAGAGTCGGTGATCAATCACTTTGTGCCGCGTTTTGATCGCGTACAGGTGATTACCGGGCCGATATTCCCGGAGCATTTTATGGATAATGTGTTTAATCGGGTGGGGTTTGTCGAAGTGCCAGAGGCGTTCTATAAGATTATTGTTGCCCCACACGATGAGGCACCGCTCGCGCTGGCGTTCATCATGCCCCAGGACGTTCGCGGCAACGAGCCGTTAGATGATTACCTGGTCACTATTAATGACATAGAAGCGCGTACCGGGATTAATTTTTTCCCGGACCTGACACCCGAAATGGAAGCCGTGCTGGAAGGTGAGTTGCGTACGCAAGGATGGGCACTGGAGGAGGTCGCACGGCGACCTGGGCGTTTTCAGTAGCGTAACGTTTTTGATTAACGTAAGTGGACTATTTAATGTGCTTCAGCTGGGGGCGGGAAAGCCCTCAGCGACATCGACGAAATAAGGAGGCTAAATACGACGTAGTAGAACAGCGCAAACGTAGGCGCAATATTCAAAATATGAGGATTAATAATAGAGAGGGTCGTTCAATGATGCGGACGGGACCAACGTAATGGTGCCCAGGAGAGGACTTGAACCTCCACGTCCATACGGACACTAGCACCTGAAGCTAGCGCGTCTACCAATTCCGCCACCTGGGCGCATCATTTGTACTGCGGGTATTTTGCTGATTGTATTCGTATGGTGCCCAGGAGAGGACTTGAACCTCCACGTCCATACGGACACTAGCACCTGAAGCTAGCGCGTCTACCAATTCCGCCACCTGGGCGAATACATATCAAGCATCAACCACATCAACTTGCCGCTGCACCCGCTACTCATGAAAAGAGGATAACATGAGAAAACATGGTGCCCAGAAGAGGACTTGAACCTCCACGTCCATACGGACACTAGCACCTGAAGCTAGCGCGTCTACCAATTCCGCCATCTGGGCAAGTGGCGCGTATGATACCGGGGTGCTGGTTAAATGCAAGACCTGAAAGATAATTTTATGGCGCAAATTGCACAATTGCTGCTTAAGGTGGTTGGGTCATGGAACATGCAGCGCTATACTGGCCCCATGACCAAACAAAATATGACGTTTTTCAGCTTACTGCTTATTAACGCAGTCGCTGACTATCCCTACCTGCAGCGACTATCCGCTGCTGTTTTTGTCCGCCTCCCGCAAATGCAATTAAGGATGTCGATCGCATGAAGTATTGGACGTTGAGTGATGATCCGCACGCCGAGCGCGAGGCGCAAAAATATGATAATCCGGCGCCTAGTCGTGAGTATCTGTTAGCGGCGTTGGAAACGTACGGCAAACCGATTACCCATGAAAATATGAGCCGCATGCTGGGCATCGAGGACGAAGATCACCTTGAGGCCGTTCGCCGCCGGATGGCGGCCATGGAGCGTGATGGTCAAGTGTTGCGTGACCGGCGCGGCGCTTATGCATTAATTGATAAGCTTGATTTGATCAAGGGCAGCGTACTGGGGCACCGGGACGGTTTTGGCTTCTTGATTCGTGATGATGGTAAAAAACCAGATCTGTTGTTACCTCCTCGCCAGATGCGTCGCGTGTTCAGCGGTGACCATGTATTGGTCCGTATCAGCGGCACAGACCGCCGTGGCCGCGACGAAGCGACCATTGCCGATGTAATCGCCCGCAATACGCAAACAATGGTGGGTGTATATCGCAGCAATACGCCGGAATTTGGCATACTGATTCCTGAAAATCCACGTATTACTCAGGAAGTTATTATTCCTCACAGTGCCAGCGCTGGGGCGAAGGATGGCCAGGTGATTTCGGCCAGAATTGTTCAGCAGCCGGCTACCCGCGTGCAGCCTGTGGGTGAAGTGATTGAAGTGTTGGGTGAGCGTATGGACCCTGGCATGGAAATCGATATTGCGATTCGTAGCTACGATATTCCTGCTGAATTTCCGCCTGAGGTGCTGGATCAAACCAGCGGCATTTCAGCGGAAGTGCTGGAGGAAGATAAAAAGCATCGCGTTGACCTGCGAGATACACCGCTGGTTACGATTGATGATGAGTCTGCCAAGGACTTTGATGATGCCGTGTGCGCGTGGCAAACCAAGTCAGGCAGTTGGAAGCTATTAGTCGCGATTGCGGATGTCTCTCACTATGTGCGTCCGGGAACGGCGCTGGATAATGAAGCCCGCACGCGGGGTAACTCGGTGTATTTCCCGGGGCAGGTGGTGCCCATGCTGCCGGAGCTTTTATCCAACGGTCTTTGTTCGCTCAATCCGAACGTGGATCGTCTGGTCATGGTCTGCGAGATGAATATCTCCAAGACTGGGGCGATTAGCCGCTACTCCTTCTATGAAGCCGTGATGAACTCTCATGCTCGCCTCACTTATAACAGCGTGGCGGCGATGCTTGATAACGAGAGCGAAGAGGGTAATGCGCTGCGTGAGGAACACCGCGAGCTGGTGAAGCCGCTGCAAAACCTGCATGAGCTTTATCACTTGCTACGCGGGGCTCGTGAAACGCGTGGCGCGATTGATTTTGATACCACTGAAACGGCGATCATTTTCAACGACGAGCGCAAGATCGAAAAAATTGTGCCGCGTAAGCGTAACGATGCGCACAAGTTAATTGAGGAGTGCATGCTGGCCGCGAACGTTGCGACCGCACGTTTTCTTGATAAGCACGATCTGCCCGCGCTGTACCGTATTCATGAGCGGCCAACGCCTGAGCGATTGGATAAGCTGCGCTTGTTCCTGAACGAGCTGGGCCTTTCCGTGGGTGGCGGCGATATGCCTACCCCGCAGGATTATCAGGCGCTTCGTGAGGCAATTGTTGATCGCCCTGATGCCGATATTATCCAGACGGTCATGCTACGCTCCATGAACCAGGCGGTGTACTCACCGCAGAATGAAGGTCACTTCGGCTTGGCATACCAGGCGTATGCGCACTTTACGTCGCCGATTCGTCGTTATCCTGATCTGCTCGTGCACCGTGCCATTCGTTCGGTCATTCGGGGGCCGCGTCAAACCAATACCGTCGTGCGCGTTGACGGAGCGCCGGTCGATCCGCCGAGCAAATGGTGCCCTTATACATTTGAGCAGATGCTTGAACTTGGCGAACACTGCTCAATGACTGAGCGTCGCGCCGATGAAGCGACCCGTGATGTAGAAAGCTGGCTGAAGTGCGAGTTTATGTCCGACAAGCTGGGCGAAACCTTTGAAGGCACGATTGCATCGGTTACCCAGTTTGGCTTGTTTGTGCGTCTGGATGCGTTCTATGTCGAAGGCCTGGTGCATGTGACGTCGCTGCCGTCGGATTATTATCACTATGAGGCAGAGAAGCATCGCCTGAAAGGCGAGCGTACCGGAACCACCTATCGCTTGGGTGATGGCTTGACGGTGCAAGTGGCGCGCGTCGATATGGACGACCGGAAAATTGATTTCAGTTTGACCGACGATAAGCCTCGCCCGCGCCGCCAGCCGCGTAAACGCCGCAGTGGTGACACTAATGAAGCGGCCGCTCCCAAGAGCGACGCTGCGCCCAAGAAAGATAAGCCATCTACGCGTCGTGGCCCGCGACGTACGCGTCAGTCAACGCCCAGGAGAAGTTAAGTATGAAATCGGCGTCGTCTCGACGTGGTGCACGTACTACGGTACGTACGCCGGATGGGCTGGACCAGGTCTATGGTACCCACGCCTTGCAAAGTTTGTTGGAGCGCGGTGAAACGCCGCGCGAGCTATGGGTTCAGCAAGGAGCCGGTAGTCGCTTGGCCGAAGTGGTTGCTCAGGCGCAAGCGCGTGGTGCGCGAATTAAAGAGCAGCCGCGTGACCTGCTGGACCAGTTGACTCAAGGGGCTGCGCATCAGGGAGTGGTGGCGTTCTGCCCGCCACTTACGCCTGAAGGCGAAGAGTCCTTGTGGTTAAAGCTGCGTGCCTGGCAGGCGCCAACGCCGCCACTTTTGCTAGTGCTGGATGGCGTGACAGACGTACATAACTTTGGTGCCTGCTTGCGCAGCGCCGATGCCGCTGGGGCACATGGCGTTATTGTGGCAAAAGACAAGGCCGCACCGCTAAATGCAACCGTGCGTAAAGTGGCTTGCGGTGCTGCCGAGGTAGTGCCGGTTTATCAGGTCACCAACATGGCGCGTACGCTTGCCAAGCTTAAAGATGCCGGCGTATGGATTACCGGTACAGCAGGTGAAGCCCAGGCTAGTGTATTTGACATCGATTTGACCGGCCCTACTGCGCTAGTAATGGGAGCAGAAGGGAAGGGCATGCGGCGTTTAACCCGGGAAGCCTGCGATAACCTGGCCAAGCTACCTATGGCAGGGCAGGTTTCAAGCCTTAATGTCTCTGTGGCTACCGGGATTTGTTTGTTTGAGGCAGTACGACAACGCCAGCTTGCAAGTTAACCCTGTGCCCACTAGAATACCTGCGCCCGTTTGTCTACAGGCGGGCGCAGATGTTTACGTTGGTTAAATGCCAGTACGTTGGTTAGATACCGTACGTTAGTTGAACACCAGTTCTGCTTAATGCCTTAAATTGCCGTTTGGCGGTAAGTTAGGTGCATTTCAGTAACTCCTTGCTTCCCTGTCGTCGTTCTCGCTTGTGCGGGGCACACACCGGAAGCTGTCAAACCGCAAGGAGATCTCATGCGTCATTATGAAATCGTGTTTATGGTCCACCCGGATCAGAGCGAGCAAGTGCCGGCTATGGTCGAGCGCTACACCAGCATCGTTACTGAAAACGCTGGTACTGTACATCGTCTTGAAGATTGGGGCCGTCGTCACCTGGCTTACCCGATCAACAAGATTCACAAAGCCCACTACGTGCTGATGAACGTTGAATGTACTGGCGAGACGCTCGAAGAAATCGAGAACATCTTCCGCTTCAACGATGCCATCATCCGCAGCCTGGTTGTACGCTGCAAGGAAGCGGTTACTGAAGCTTCTCCGATGATGAAGCCGGCAGAAGAGAAGCGTCCGCGTCGCGAAGACAAGTCGCGCGCTGATGAGTCCGAGTCTGATTCAGACGTCGAAACTGCCTGATTCTATCCACTGCACGTTTTAAGGAGCTAATCCATGGCACGTTTTTTCCGTCGCCGTAAGTTTTGCCGCTTCACTGCTGAAGGCGTCAAGCAGATCGACTATAAAGATCTGGACACCCTGAAAGCCTATATCACTGAAACTGGCAAGATCGTTCCGAGCCGTATCACCGGCACTAAAGCACGCTACCAGCGTCAGCTGGCGACTGCTATCAAGCGTTCGCGCTACCTGGCGCTGCTGCCCTACTCCGATAGCCACCAGTAAGCGTTTAACGTGATGCTGGCACTGGCAAGATGGCTAATGCGAGGGCTGCCTTACGCCGTAGGCGGGGCAGCGCTGGCCACGTTAGTGCCGTGGCTGTTTTGGTTAGGTGCTGCTATTGCTGCTTTGGTAACCCTGCGTAAAGGCTTTGCACCTGCGCTACCGGTTATTATCGCAGCGGCGCTACCCGCCGGTTTTTGGTGGTCGCAAGGCGACGTTATCCCGCTGGCCAGCGTATTGCTGGTAACGCTGATGGCGGTTGTCTTGCGTGAAAGGATGCGTTGGAGTGAAGCGTTGCTGGCGGGCACCTTCGTGGCTGCAGCAATGGTACAGTTCGGCATCTTTAGCCTGCCAGGCGACATGGGGCCAATGCTTGAGCAACTACGACAAGGCTCTCCGGACGTTGATCGTATGCTCACAGAGTTGGCTAATCAGGGGTACGATACCCAAATGCTGGCTGCCATTGTGGTAGGGGGCGTTACGGGGCTTGTGGTTCTGATTGCGTCGATTGCATGTTTAGCCTTGGCGCGAAGCTGGCAAGCGGGGTTATATAACCCGGGCGGGTTTCGTGAAGAGTTTCATGCGTTACGACTCGCACCTAAAGAGCTTGCCGTGTTAGCGGTGCTTTGTGTGGTCGGCATGATGCTTGGGGGGCATGCGTTAGCAGTACTCGGCTGGATACCACTACTCGTTGCCGGCATTGCGTTAGTGCATGGTTATATTGGATTAAAGGGGATGAACGGGCTGTGGCTGGTAGCATTTTATGTGCTGCTGATCACGACCTGGCCCACGATTCTCATTGTGCTGCTGTTGGGGCTGATTGATACATTCGCGAACATTCGCGCACGCCTTGCCCGCGGCAACTGACAAGAGGTTTACGAGATGGAAGTCATTCTGCTCGACAACATTGGTAAGCTGGGCGGCCTGGGTGACAAGGTCACTGTTAAGCCTGGTTATGGTCGTAACTACCTGGTGCCTTACGGTTTAGCCGTACCGGCCACCAAAGAGAACGTTGACGCGTTCCAGGCACAGCGTGCTGAGCTTGAAGCTCAAGCGGCTGAGCGTAAAGCAGAAGCCCAAGCCCGCGCTGAGCAGCTGAACGACATCGAGCTTTCGCTTGTGTCTAAAGCTGGCGACGAAGGCAAGCTGTTTGGTTCTATCGGTCCTCGTGATCTGGCCGACGCTATTTCCTCTGCTGGCATCGATGTTGCCAAGAGCGAAGTGCGTATGCCGCAAGGCCCGATTCGTCAAACTGGCGAATACGACATCGACCTCCACTTGCATGCAGAAGTGGACGCCGTTGTTCGCGTGGTAGTCGTCGCAGAGTAAACTTTGCAGCTGCTATTTACGCCAAAAGGGCGCGGGATTTCCCGCGCCCTTTGCTATTTAAGCCCTGTGTTATTTAAGCCCTGTGCTATTTAAAGAAGGTCTATTTCCAAGCGGCTAGTGGTTTATTGAAAGCCCCGAGCGTTTAGAAATAACCCTTTATGCGATGACCTACCGGTGGTTGCTAACGGTTTGTCCGATTAAGATAGTGGTCTTTGTCGGCTATGCTGCACTATTGAAAGGAGCTCGCTATGGACCAGCCTTCTGCTGATCAGGAAACGGCAGCGCTGAAGCTGCCGCCGCATTCGCTGGAGGCGGAGCAGTCGGTGTTAGGCGGGCTAATGCTGGATAATCAGGCGTGGGATACGGTTTCCGAGCGCCTGGTAGCCGATGACTTTTATCGTTATGAGCACCGTTTGGTGTTTAACGTCATGATTCATCTGGCGGAGTCTGGACAACCCCTTGATGTCATCACCTTGTCTGAAGCGCTTGAAGAGCGAGATCACCTGGATACCGTGGGTGGCTTGGCTTTCCTGGCGGAGCTTGCCCGCAATACGCCTTCGGCGAGCAATATTCGCGCCTATGCGGATATTGTGCGTGAGCGGGCAACGCTTAGAAAGCTGATTCGAGCGGCGAATCAGATTGCAGAAGGCGCCTTTGCCCCCCAAGGGCGGCCAGCCGATGAGCTGCTTAATGAAGCTGAGCGGTTGGTTTTTCAGATTGCCGAAGAGCGCCCTAAAACGGGTGGCCCAATTGGCATGAGCGAGCTTCTCACCAAAGCGGTTGATCGCATTGATGAACTCTTCAACCTGAAGGGCGAAATGACGGGGCTATCAACCGGCTTTCGTGATCTGGATGAGATGACGTCAGGGCTTCAGCCTTCGGACCTGGTCATCATTGCCGGGCGTCCCTCCATGGGTAAAACCACGTTTGCGATGAACCTGGTCGAACACGCGGTTATCTCCAGCGATAAGCCCGTGATGGTGTTCTCCATGGAGATGCCGGCTGAATCGCTAATGCTCAGGGTGCTGTCATCGCTTGGACGCATCGACCAAACCCGCGTACGTTCGGGGCAGTTGGAGGATGAAGATTGGCCGCGCCTAACGTCGGCGGTCAATCTGCTTAAAGACAAGCAGCTCTTTATCGATGACACCGCTGCGCTTTCACCTAATGAAATGCGCTCGCGCTTGCGCCGTGTCGTGCGTGAGCACGGCAATATGTCGCTGATCATGATCGACTACCTTCAGCTGATGCAGATCCCCGGTTTTTCTGAAAACCGCACGGGGGAGATATCGGAAATTTCGCGCTCGCTAAAAGGCTTGGCGAAAGAGTTTAAATGTCCGGTAGTGGCGCTTTCTCAGCTTAACCGCTCGCTGGAGCAGCGCCCCAACAAGCGCCCGGTTATGTCTGACTTGCGGGAATCAGGCGCCATCGAGCAGGATGCGGACGTTATCGCCTTCGTCTATCGTGATGAGGTGTATAACCAGGATAATCCAGATAATCAGGGCTTGGCTGAACTCATTATCGGTAAGCAGCGTAACGGGCCTATCGGAACGGTGCATATGGCGTTTATCGGCAAATATACCCGTTTTGAAGACCTGGCTCCCGACAGCTATGGCGAAGCTTTTGGTGACTAGAGTGAGGGTGTGACCAGCATCACGTCCTTGATATATTGAGCATACGGAAAAAAGAACGAACGGGAGTAATTCATGGCAGGTGGTTTTCGGCGTGGTAATCGTCAGCGTCTTCCCAAGCTTCAAGGGCGCGGAGAACTTCAGGAATTAGAGCGCGAAGGGCCTTTTAAAGAGTGGCTGGGTATGCCAGACCTTTATCGCTATCAGCTGGTCGTTGATGGTGAGAAGTACAGCTATCAAACAGAAGATGCTGAGCTTCCGGTCGCTATCGGCGATAACGTGGTATTTCGCTACAAAGAGACCAAGGGCGGTAACTGGATTGATCGTAACTCGCTTGGTAAGGCGATTGATCCTTCTGAATATCAGTAGCTTGGCTGTGTTAATAGACTGATAGCCTGGAAACCTCCTGAAAAGTTGCCCTCTTGGTCAATAAGTGCCAATGTAAGGTAACAGGAATGTAATAGGACGCAGTCATGCTGGGTCCTATTGTTGTATCCAATAACAGGAGGGAATCATGGAACTGAAAGCACTTAAACAGTTCGTCGATAGCCACGATAATTTCGAAATTCGCGTTATTACGCATTCGGGTAGTCGTTTTTATCAGCTTGAGCTTGAAGATGTAGAAGGCGCGCGGCATATGCTCACCCAACGTGGTAAGCCCATGCTGTTTCGCTCGTTAGATGATGTGTATTTGGAACTAAAACGTGCGGGTATTCATCGCGCGTATCTGGTTCAGCATGTGCCTCAGGACGAAGTTATTGGTCGTGACGCGCATTACAGCGAGCCGCTAGCCTCACGAATGCCGCTGGTTTTTTAAAAAGCGGTTGATGAATCACTCTGTGTATTTACTGAATGCACACACAACAGTTAGCGTAACGTTTTTCCCACCCTCGCCTAAACCCTAATGCGGTGACAGGCAAAGAAACAGCAGCCTGCATTCATCTCCTCTTGCAGGCTCGGTAGCAACAAAGCCCTACCAGCATCCTGGCCAGCGCACTGCTTTAACCGCTTAACTTGCCTCTATTCGCCGTGCTTTCCAGGTGTTTTGCTTCTGACCACCTTGCCGCTATTTTTTAAGTATCTTCGATCTGTGCTTAAAGCGTATTTGAAGTAAGGCGCGGGGCGGCGGGGTGCCACTTTACCGGTGGTTATACAAATGATGTTGATAGTATAACTTTATGCCGCGCCTTATCGAAAAGTGTTAAGATTTTTGATAATTAGAAGCCGTCTTTGGAGTAAGCGTAATGACCGATAGCGTTGTGGTGGACCAGCCGGGCGAAGGCCGCTTGGCCCATGCATCCAGTGATCATCCGGCCGTGCCGCGGGCAAAAGTAGGTGTAGTTCTGGCTAACCTGGGGACGCCCGATGCCACTGATTATTGGTCGATGCGACGTTATTTAAGTGAGTTTCTCTCCGACAAGCGGGTAGTCGATTATCCCGATTGGAAGTGGCAGCCGCTTCTGCAACTGATTATTTTATCCAAGCGGCCTTTTTCGTCGGGTAAAGCGTATAAAAGCATTTGGAACACCGAACAAAACGAAAGCCCGCTACTCACGATCACGCGGGCGCAAACCGAAAAACTGACGGAGCAGCTTAAGGCCTTATACGGCGACAACGTTGAAGTGGATTTCTGTATGCGCTACGGCAATCCTTCAACGCGCAGTGTGCTCACGCAGATGAAAAAAAAGGGCTGTGAGAAGATTGTTTTCTTTCCGCTCTATCCACAGTACGCCTCGCCGACCACTGCAACCGCCAATGACGAGGCGTTTCGCGCCTTAATGAAGATGAAGTGGCAACCCTCTATTCGTACGGTGCCCGCCTATTTTGATCACCCTGCTTATCTACAGGCACTGGCTAATTCAGTAACAGATGTTTACGCCGAACTTGAGACGCGGCCCACCAAGTTAGTTGCCAGCTACCACGGCGTGCCTGAGCGCTATTTGATGCAAGGCGACCCCTACTATTGCCAGTGCCAGAAAACCACACGGCTCCTGCGAGAAACGCTAGGCTTTAGCCAAGAGGAGGTGGATACCGCCTTTCAATCACAGTTTGGTCCTGAAAAGTGGGTGGGGCCTGCAACGGTCGAGCACGTAGCCGCGCTTGCCAAGCAGGGCCATAAACATATTGCGATTTTATCGCCTGCTTTCTCCTCCGACTGTGTAGAAACGTTAGAAGAAATCAAGGAGGAGATCCGCGATAGCTTTATGGAAGCAGGCGGCGAAACGTTTAGTTACATTCCCTGCTTAAACGATCGTAATGATCACATAAAGGCGCTGCTGAACATCGTAAATAACGAGCTTTTGGGTTGGCTTCCACGGTCGTAATGAGCCGATAATCAAGGCGTTATAAATGGCGATGAAGTAACGATAAGCACGCTATCTATTTGATTTTGAATGATTGCCTGGTAACAGGCAGTGGCCTGTTATAGAGTCTACGACTTTATGATCACCTCGCGTGTTTAAAATAGGCGCTGTTACTCTACGGCTTTCAGCGTGCTCGTTAAAATCTGGTCCGAGCGCTTAAGACAGAGCGCTTAAGACAGAGTGCTTGAGAGAGGGTGCTTGAGAGAGGGTGCTTGAGAGAGGGTGCTTGAGACAGAGCAGTTAAGAGAGAGCAGTGAACAGGGATGATGATCGCTACTCACCGCGAGAGGTATTGATGCTCAACGAACCCGCTTCATCATGGGGCAGATACACAGGAGATATCGCTAGATGCAATTCGCCGTTTTGATGGGGTTTGTATTAGCCGCGTTGGCACCACTTATGCAGCGCTGGTTTGCAGACCGTACGAGTTTGGTATTGGCCCTTTTTCCTGCGCTCATCGCTGCGTGGCTGTTTTCTCAAGCACCCACAATCATCAATGACGGCCCGCTGCTAATGGAGTGGCAGTGGGTGCCTTCGTTAGGTATCAGCCTCACCTTTATGCTGGATGGGTTGTCCTTACTGTTCGGCTTGTTAATCAGCGTTATTGGCGCATGCGTGTTGGTGTATGCGGGGAGTTACTTAAAAGGCCACCCGGAGATCGCCCGGTTTCATATCGCGCTGATGGCTTTTATGGTGTCCATGCTGGGGCTGGTGTTGGCCGATGGGCTGATCACACTGTTTATTTTTTGGGAGTTAACCAGCGTTACTTCGTACCTGCTGATCGGGTTTAACCATACCGATATGCAGGCGCGTAAGTCGGCTCGCCAAGGGCTTTTTGTCACTTTTGCAGGTGGACTTGCGTTGATGGCCGGGCTTATCTTGCTGGGCATCGCCAGCGACCAGTGGTCGTTAACCGATATTCGCGCCATGGAAACCGACCTGCGAGAGCATGCCCTTTATACGCCCATGCTCATCTGTTTGCTGTTGGGCGCCTTCACTAAATCAGCTCAGTTTCCCTTTCATTTCTGGCTGCCCAACGCCATGGCAGCCCCTACACCTGTCTCGGCTTATTTGCACTCCGCCACCATGGTGAAAGCCGGTATATACCTCATGGCAAGGCTTCAGCCTGAACTGGGTGGAACGGCACTCTGGATAAGCATCCTCTCTGTGGTGGGCGCAATCACGCTGCTGTTGGGCGCTTTCCTGGCGCTTCATCACACGAACATTAAAAAGCTGCTGGCTTACTCAACCATTATGGCGCTCGGCACATTGACGATGCTGCTGGGCATTGGCACCGAGTACGCCATGACAGCATTCGTAACTTTTTTGCTCGCACACTCCCTGTACAAGGGGGCGCTGTTCATGGTGGCCGGTATTCTCGATCATGAAACGGGCACCAAGGATGTCACCGCAATGGGCGGGTTAAGGTCTTTGATGCCGGTGACGGCCACCATTGCATTGATAGCGGCGCTATCACTTGCAGGGGTGCCGCCGTTGCTTGGTTTTATTGGCAAAGAGCTTAAGTTTGAAGCGGTGCTGGGCGCAGGGGATTTTCAAGGCTTGCTCGTCGTGTTCGCATTTGTCAGCGCGATTATGACTATCGCCGTGGCGGCGATTGTTGCGCTACGGCCTTTCTACGGCAAGCGTCACGAAACCCCAAAAACGCCGCATGAAGCACCTTTCGGCATGTTAATGGGGCCCGCACTGCTAAGCGTAGGCTCGCTGGTTTTTGGTCTGGCGCCCGCCATGTTTGGCGTTGACGCTCTTTTAACGTCAGCGGCAAGTGCGGTGGCGGGGCAGCCGAGCGAGGTGGCGTTGTCACTTTGGTACGGCGTTAATGCGGCGCTGATAATGTCCGTTGTTAGTCTGGGGTTGGGCTTTTTGCTGTTCAAGTACTGGGACAATGTACGAGGCAAGCTAACGCTGCTGGCCCCTGTTATGCGCTACGGCCCGGAAGCGGGCTATGAAGGCTTGTTAAATGGCCTGGTTCGGTTTGCGGAATGGCAAACCCGTGTGCTGCAAAATGGCTATATGCGCAACTATATTTTGGTCATGCTGGTCGTGCTGATTACGCTGTTGGGCAACTCCATTCTGGTACGCCACTCTCCGCTGTTAGCCTTTGAACTTGATGTACGGTTTCATGAGGCTATCGTCGTCGGCACAATGGTGATGGGCGCCCTATATGCAACAATCACCCGCTCCCGGCTGGGTGCTGTCGTGTCAGTGGGTATTATGGGGTTCTCAATCGCGCTGGTCTTTATTCTTTTCAGCGCCCCTGATCTTGGGATTACCCAGCTTCTGGTTGAAACGCTCACGGTTATTTTACTGGTGCTGGTACTGTTCAGGCTGCCTCGCTTCTCGCATCTCTCGACCAGTCTGGAGCGTATTCGCGATGGCTCGGTAGCTGCGATGATGGGGATATTGATTTTCCTTCTGATCATGACGGCCTGGAGTATTAACCAGTTCGAGTCCATTTCTACCTATATGGTTGAAAACAGCGCACCGCTCGCTTTTGGCCGCAACATCGTCAATGTCATTTTGGTGGATTACCGGGCGCTGGATACGTTGGGCGAGATGTTTGTACTGGCGCTAGCCGCCATTGGCGTTATCGCTATGCTGAAGCTGCGCCATGAGCCAGAAAGCGCTAAGCCCACCAATGACCGCGGGAATACTGATAGCAGGGAGCCGTACGATGGTTAAATCGGGAACGATTATTTTAAACACGGCGGCCCGCTTTCTAATGCCGCTACAGCTCATGTTTTCGATATTTTTGCTGCTTCGTGGACACGACGAGCCCGGCGGTGGGTTTATTGCAGGGTTAGTAGCGGCGGGGGCGTTTACCTTGTACCTGCTGGCGTTTGGCGTCAGTGCCACAAAAGAGGTTTTACGGATGGTCGACCCTCGCGACTTGATTGGCGTGGGGCTGTTGTTAGGCATGATTTCTGTTGTACCTGCCTGGTTTATGGGTCAGCCGTTTTTAACCGCGCAGTGGTGGACCATTCCGGTTATTGATTTTAAAGCCTCCACCCCGCTGATTTTTGATATTGGCGTTTACTTGGCGGTGTTGGGGGCGGTGATTGGCATGGTGATGGCGTTGATGGAGGTGGATAAGGATGAGCCTTAACATAGCAGGAGGATACGCATGGAACCGGTAATGGCGCTAGCGATTGGGGTTATGTACGCCACCGCTATTTTTATGATGCTGCGACGCTCCATTGTAAAACTGGTTATTGGACTACTGCTGCTTTCCAACGCTGCTAACTTATTGATCTTTACTACTGCCGGAATGACGCGGGGCGCGCCACCGCTGATTCCAGAAGGCATGGTTCAGCCTATGGGCGATGTCGCTGACCCGTTGCCCCAAGCCGTTGTACTGACGGCTATTGTTATCGCATTTGGTGTGCTGGCCTTTGCTGTTGTATTGATTCGTCGTGCCTATGAAGTGGTTAAGGCGGATGACCTGGATAAGATGAAGGATACTGATACGTGAGGCCTGAAGTTGCTCTTCCCGTCCTTTTACCCTTACTTTCAGGGGCTATTTCACTACTGTTTTGGCGTTCAAGGCCAATGCAGCGCTTTATCGCCGTTGCTGGAAATATAGCATTTCTGATCGTTAGCCTTTGGCTGTTTACGACAACCCTTTCCGAAGGCTATGTCACCATGCAAATGGGCAGCTGGCCTGCACCGTTTGGGATTACGCTCATCGCCGATATGTTAAGTGCGGTGATGGTGCTGCTGACCGGTATTATCGGCCTCGCCATGGGGATTTACTCGCTGGCGACGACCGGCCGTGGCCATGAGAAATTTGGCTATTATCCGTTAATGCACTTGTTGTTGGCCGGGGTGGCGGGAGCCTTTTTAACCGGCGATATCTTCAACCTGTATGTATGGTTTGAAGTAATGCTGGTGGCCTCTTTTGCGCTACTGATTTTGGGCGGCGAGCGGGCCCAGATGGAGGGGGCCATAAAGTACGTAACGCTTAACCTGCTGGCGTCGGTGATCTTTCTGACAGCGGTGGGGCTGCTGTACGGCACGGTCGGTACGCTTAACATGGCCGATATCGCACTGCGCATGAATGCCGTTGAGCACAACGGGATGGTCGAGGTGCTTGCGGTGATGTTTATGGTGGCCTTTGGGATCAAGGCGGCGGCCTTTCCGCTCTTTTTCTGGCTGCCTGCGTCTTACCATACGCCGCCGGTTGCCGTTTCAGCGCTGTTCGCAGGCCTTCTCACCAAGGTCGGCGTGTATTCACTGTTTCGTGTGTTTACCTTGATCTTTGACCAGACGATGGGCTACCTACAGGAGATAATGTTGTGGGGGGCGGTGCTTACCATGGTGACCGGCGTGCTGGGTGCGGCCGCTCAATATGAGTTTCGGCGTATTTTGTCGTTTCATATCGTCAGCCAGATCGGCTATATGATTCTGGGGTTGGCGCTGTATACCCCCTTGGCGATTGCTGGCGGCGTGTTTGCCATCATGCACAATATTATTGTCAAGACGAACCTGTTTTTGATTAGCGGTATCACCCACCGCTTGCAGGGCACGTATCAGCTAAAAAAGATGGGTGGGCTTTATAAAGAGCGCCCTTGGCTTGCCGTTGCATTTTTTATCTCAGCATTTTCCCTCGCGGGGGTTCCTCCGTTATCCGGGTTCTTCGCCAAGTTTGTCATCGTGCGGGCAGGTATTGAAGCCGAGGCGTATGTGATTACAGCCATTGCCTTGGGTGTGGGGTTATTAACGCTCTACTCCATGGTCAAGATATGGAACGAAGTCTTCTGGAAATCCTTACCAGACGATAACCAGGTACCTGTATCGAATACCCCCTCTGGGGATGACGGGCGGCTTATTAAACCCAGCCTGTGGATGATGTATTTGCCCGTGGTGGTGCTGGCTCTGTTTTCAGTGCTAATCGGGGTGTTTGCTGAACCCATCATGAGTGTGATGACCACTATTGGTGATCAACTGCTGGCCCCCAGAGGCTATATTGATGCGGTGTTGGGCGTGTCTGCGAGTGCTGAGGATGCGCTACTGGTGCCAGGCGAGTTGCAGGTAGAAATAATAGGCGGGGGGGACGCGCCATGACCGGTGCTATTTGGAACCTGCTGTTAGGATTGGCGTGGGTGCTGCTAAGCGGCGACTTCACTGGCTTAAACCTGCTGGTAGGCATGATTTTCGGCTATATCGCGCTGGTGATGATTGAGCCGCAAGTCAGCGCATTAAAAGGCTACCCGGCCAGAATTCCGCGCATTATTGGCTTTCTGGGCTTTTTTCTAAAGGAGCTTGTTCAAGCCAACCTGCGTGTTGCGTTTGATATTGTGACGCCGCCTTGGCATATGCAGCCAGGCGTGATTGCCATGCCGCTTTCCGCACGCACTGAAATGGAAATTACCCTGGTGGCTAACCTGATCTCTTTAACCCCGGGAACGCTGAGCCTGGACGTCTCTGATGACCGCAAGGTGCTTTATATCCATGCCATGTTTCTTGATGATGAAGAAGAGCTAAGACGCAACTTAAAAGAAATGGAGCATCGAGCCTTGGAGTTATTTCGCTAATGGATACGGTTCTCTTGATTAGCCAGATCATTATGGGGCTGGCGCTAGTGTTGACATTTGTGCGTGTGGTGCGCGGGCCAAGCCTGCCTGACCGAGTGGTGGCGCTTGAGCTTTTTTCTACTACGGTGGTCGGGCTGGTAGGCGTTTACGCCATTCAATCCGGGGTAGCCAGCTTTCTGGATGCCGCGATCGTTATTGCGCTAATGGGCTTTCTGGCCGCGATTGGCTTTGC
Source organism: Halomonas sp. AOP22-C1-8 (assembly GCF_052378905.1). NCBI lineage: Bacteria > Pseudomonadati > Pseudomonadota > Gammaproteobacteria > Oceanospirillales > Halomonadaceae > Halomonas > Halomonas sp. AOP22-C1-8. Next base: position 63,933 of record NZ_JBQSYD010000016.1, read on the forward strand.
ACGCTTTTTGGAACGGGGAGGGCCTCGCGATGATTGAAACGATTAAAGGTGCGCTATTGCTGACAGGCTCTTTATTTATGCTCCTGGCGGCTATTGGCTTGCTACGTTTGCCGGATCTACTAACGCGTATGCATGCCACTACCAAAGCGGCGGCATTAGGCGTTATTTTGATCATGCTGGCATCGGCAATGCATTTTTCTGAGGTAGGCGTGGTCGCTCGCTCCTTTGCGATTATCGTGTTTATCCTGATGACAGCCCCCGTTGCGGCGCATGTGATAGGACGGGCGGGTTACTTTGTGGGCTCTCGACTTTGGAGTGGTACGGTCAAGGATGAGCTTCGTCCCAACTACGACCCGTTAACCCATGAATTAAAAAGCGGTATGGAAACGAATGAAAATGCTAAACGTCAGCCACGAGCGACGGATCCCGATTGATGTATTGCACTAATTTAGCGGCTAGTAAATAACTAATCGGTAAGAAGCCACCTTCGGGTGGTTTTTTATAACACAATGTATCAGCAGGAAATGTCAGCGCCGTGACTTTACCTGCTGAAAGGTTGGTAGGCAGGGTTTACGCCACAACGGCTAAGCACGCGTTGTTTTCGTACAAATTCTGGTATCTGCTTGTTTTCCAGGCCATCATCAGGCATGCCAAGGACAGCCTAGGAAGAGACACCATGTTGCCCAAGATTAATTTGCCATTACGTCGCGCTTTTTGTCATACATCACTGGTAGTTACTGCCGGGGTGCTATCGGTAATGTTTAGCGGAAGCCTCTACGCTAACCCGCAGTTGATGACAGAAGTGGATGCACGCGGTGCCGAAGAGCTACGCTATGCCAACTTTGAACAGTGGCGCAATGAGTTCCGTCGTTATGCAGCTGCTCAGGGGATCAGTGAATCAACGCTAGCCACCGCACTGGACAGCGTGCGCTACCGTGAACGGGTGATTGAACTGGATCGCTACCAGCCGGAATTCGTGCGGCCTATTTGGGAATATCTCGACACCGCCGCCTCCGATACGCGCGTCAATGCAGGCCGTGAGAAACTTGACGCCCACCGCCAGACGGCATTAGAAATGCAGCAACGCTACGGCGTGCCCTCTGAAATCATCGTGGCGATTTGGGGCATCGAGAGCAATTACGGAAGCAATTTTGGTGATTTCTCAACCCTTGAGGCGCTCGCTACCCTGGCATACGACGGGCGTCGCCGGGATTTCGCACGCGGTGAACTGCTTGCGGCGTTACGTATTATTGACCAGGGCGATATCGCAGCCGAGCAAATGAAAGGCTCCTGGGCGGGGGCTATGGGGCATACCCAGTTCATCCCCAGTAGCTTTGAAGCTTACGCCGTGGATGGTGATAACAACGGCCGCCGTGATATCTGGGGGAGTATCCCCGATGTGATGGCCTCCACCGCCAATTATCTGGCGCGGGCAGGTTGGCAAGCAGGCGAACCCTGGGGGGTTGAGTTAGCGCTTCCTGCATCGTTTGATTACTCACAGACCGAGCGCCGCAGTAGCGCTGAGTGGGCGAGTCAAGGTGTACGCGCCCTGCAGGGTGAACTGCCCAATTTCGAGAGCGCGGCCATCGTCATTCCGGCCGGGGCGGAAGGGCCCGCCTTTTTGGTAGGCACTAATTTTCGAGCGATTTTGCGTTATAACAACGCCACCAGCTACGCCCTGGCCGTGGCGACGCTGGCTGATAAAATTGCCGGGCGTGAGGGAATACGCCAGACATGGCCGCGAGGGCAGACACCTTTAACCCGCGACGATGTCAAAGAACTCCAGCGGCGCTTGAATGAAGCGGGCTATTCGGTAGGCGGGGCTGACGGTGTGATGGGACCCAATACACGCCAAGGCGTGCGTGACTTTCAACGCAGCCAAGGGCTAACGCCGGATGGCTTCGCTACTCAGGCACTGCTTGAAAGGCTGCGCTAGGTGCGTAGTTAATGATTAATCACTTATTTCACCAAGGATGATGCTATGGGATTTGTGGCAAAAACGCTGTTAAGTAGTGTGCTGGTAAGTGCATTAGCCGCCAGCGCAGTGGCAAGCGATGATGATAAAGTGTTTGGTTGGGTTGAAAATGCCACCATAGAGCCCTGGGGCATTATGGTGAAGGCCAAGCTTGATAGTGGTGCCCTGACGTCATCTCTGGATGCGCGTGATATCGAAGTGTTTGAGAAAGAGGGCGAGGAGTGGGTGCGCTTTCGCTTAAAGCTAAAAGACCAGCAGAACGACGAAGTGTTTAGCGACCGTCTTGAACGGCCGCTCTATCGTGAGTTGGCAGTGCGCGGTGCGGGCGGGCGTGATGAGCGCCCCGTTGTATTAATGAATGTATGCATGGGCGATACGGTTTACGAAGAGCAATTTAGCCTGCGTGATCGCGAAGAAATGCATTATCCACTGCTGCTTGGCCGGCGTACCATCAGCCATTTAGGCTTGCTGGACGTGCGCGAAACATTCCAGCAAGAGCCATCCTGCAGTGAAGATGCTGAGGTAGTGCCTCACGATCCGGAAGACCAGCAATCCTAGGTGTTGAGCTTTAAAACAGCCGTGACAGCAACGCTGTGACGGCTGTTTCAACGCGTAAAATGCGCGGCCCAAGATGCATCCCCTCACAGCCAGCGTCCAGCAGTTTCTCAACTTCCCATGGGATAAACCCACCTTCTGGGCCGACCAACAGCAGCGTATTGTCGCTGGTGCCACGTGGGCAGGCCATCGGCATGCCTGGGTGAGCCACAAGGCCACGGCGACCGCGAAGTAAAGCAGGCAGTTGCTCTTCAAGAAAGGGCCGAAAGCCTTTGGTCAGTGTCACGCTCGGTAGCTGGGTATCACGTGATTGCTCCAGACCCAGCACCAGGTGCTGATGAATTTTCTCGGGAAGAAGCTCTGGTGATTGCCAATAGCTTTTCTCTACGCGCTTGGTATGCAGTAAAGTAATTTCCTTCACCCCTAGCGCTGTCACATGCTCAAGTGTTCGCGCCAGCATGCGTGGTCGAGGTAGCGCGAGTACCAAATGCACGGGAAGAGCGGGGGGAGGCACGTCAGCTAACGGGTCAAGGGAAAATACGGCAAGCTCAGTGGTTAATTCGACCAGCTGTGCTTTTCCCATTAAGCCACCCTGAACACCCACCGTTAACCGGTCACCGAGGGCGGCGCGATGGATGTCGCGTAAATGCGCTAATCTGCGTGCGTCTGTTATACGCGCATGGCCTTGGTGGTCGAGGTCGCTGGGGTGAAGCAAAATCAAGTTCATAATCGGCATCTATTGGTCGAAGGGTGGGCACACTGTTGCGCAATATTCTACTCACATGGCTTGCATGGGCGCGTGGTGCAGGCACAATAATAGCATTGGGGAACACCCCCTATCGCGTTTAAGGAGATGCGCTGTGCGCGTAATTCGTAAGTATGCCAATCGCCGGTTGTACGACACTCAGCAAAGCCGTTATGTCACGCTTGAAGATCTGCGCCATCTTATTATTGAAGAAGCGCCGTTTCGGGTTGAGGATGCCAAAAGCGGTGAAGACCTGACGCGTACCATTCTGCTCTCCATCATTATTGAGCAGGAGCAGTCGGATAACGAAGCCGAAGTATTCTCTAACGACCTGCTGGCGCAGCTCATCCGGGTTTATGATATGTCGTCGCCTTTACCGCTGGCGCGTTATCTGGAGCAAGGCACGCAGCTTATGCTGGAGCAGCAAAAGCGTTTGCAAAGCCAATGGCAGCAGGCCATGCGCCATACGCCCATGGAGTTTATGCGCGAGCTGGCCGAAGAAAATATGCGCTTTTGGCAAAGCACCTTGAACCAGCCGCCCTCCACCAGCGACAAGGATGAGGATAAATCCTCCTAACGCCACGAGTGGTCACCTTGTGGCATAATGCGGCGCATAATCGCTCTCCCGTTCGAGAAGGAAGAACATGAAGGTTTTGATGATAGGTGGCGGCGGCCGCGAACATGCGTTGGCGTGGAAATTAGCGCAATCTGATAATGTTGAGCAGGTATTCGTAGCGCCCGGCAATGCCGGTACGGCGACCGAAGATAAGCTGACCAATATCGATATTGCGGCCACCGACTTGGCCGGGCTGGAAGCATTTGCGCTCCAGGAGCGTATTGGCTTGACCGTCGTCGGTCCGGAAGCGCCTCTGGTCGAAGGCGTCGTTGACCGCTTTCAAGCGGCTGGCCTAACCATCTTTGGCCCTACCCAAGCCGCGGCCCAGCTTGAAGGCTCCAAGTCGTTTACCAAGGACTTCCTGGCGCGCCATGCTATTCCAACGGCGGCTTATCAGACGTTTACCGCGGTAACGCCTGCGCTGGCATATTTACACACGGTCGGTGCGCCTATCGTTATCAAGGCGGATGGCTTGGCGGCAGGTAAGGGCGTGATCGTTGCCATGAGCGAAGTGGAGGCCGAAGCCGCCATTCGCGATATGCTCGAAGCCAATGCCTTTGGCGATGCCGGTGCTCGCGTTGTCATTGAAGAGTTTCTGGAAGGCGAAGAAGCGAGCTTTATCGTCATGGTCGATGGCGAAAACATCGTTCCCATGGCCACCAGCCAGGACCACAAGCGCGCCTATGATGGCGACACAGGCCCTAATACCGGCGGCATGGGCGCTTACTCACCTGCGCCGGTCGTTACGCCAGACGTTGATGCCCGCATCATGGAGCAGGTCATCGTGCCCACGGTTAAAGGGATGGCCGCTGAAGGCAATGCCTATACCGGATTTTTGTATGCCGGGTTGATGATCGACCAGACCGGGCAGCCCAAAGTGATTGAATATAACTGCCGCTTTGGTGACCCCGAAACTCAGCCCATCATGATGCGCCTGACGTCGGATCTTGCTGAGCTTTGCCTTGCCGGTGCCCAGGGGCAGTTGGCGGGTAAAACGTGCCATTGGGATTCACGTGCCGCGGTGGGTGTGGTCATGGCGGCGGGCGGTTATCCAGCCAGCTACCGTAAAGGCGATGTCATTGATGGTTTGGCAAAAGCCGAGCAGCACAGCAAGGTGTTCCATGCGGGCACCGCGCTGAACGCGAACAACGAGGTAACGACCTCCGGCGGTCGTGTACTGTGTGTGACGGCACTGGGTGAGAGTGTCTTTAGCGCACAGCAGCAGGCTTACAAAGGCGTCAAGGAGATTCGCTGGGAGGGCGCTGAATATCGCCGTGATATCGCTTACCGTGCTATTGCGAGAGAAAAAGCGTAATAAGCGCGTTGATACCGTAGCGCAAGGGGCGGGCCACTTATCACCACCGAAAGGAAACAGGTATGGAACGTGTCACGCTGGATTTTCCCGCTAACGCGGTTATTCATCGTCACCCTTTAACGGTGCGGGTAACCGATATGAATTACGGTCGGCATTTGGGGCATGACACAGTGGTTTCGCTGCTACATGAAGCCCGCGTTCACGCTTTTTCCGCCCTGGCGCTATCGGAATGGGACATGCACGGCTATCCAAGCGTGGTGGCCGACTTGGCCGTGCAGTATCAACGTGAAGCGCGTTGGCCTGATGCGTTGACCATTGAAACGGCGGTGCCTGAGCCGCAGGGCAAGGCATTAACCGTTTACCAGCGTATTTTGCAGCGCGACGGCGAACATATCGTGGCGACCGCCCGCGTTAACCAGTTGCTCATCGACGCCAATACTGGGCGGCCGGTTGCGATACCTGAGCCCATCAAGCAGGCCTTGGCCCAAGCGAGGAGCGCTTAATGTCGCGGGAATACCCCATTATCGCCGTGACAGGCTCTTCGGGTGCGGGCACGACGACCGTAAGACGAAGCTTTGAGCGCATGTTTCTACGCGAAGATGTACATGCGGCCATGGTGGACGGTGACGCTTTTCACCGCTATACACGCGATGATCTTCACCGCATGTTTCGTGAAGAGCCTGAGCGTAAGCATGAGCTCTCGCATTTTGCAGTCGAAGCCAACCTGCTTGACCGCCTTGAAGGGGTGTTTGCCGAGTACGGCGAGCATGGTACGGGCACGTTTCGGCACTATATTCACGCGGAAGACAAGCAGAAAATCGAAGCGGGCTACCGCGTAGGCACCTTTACGGAGTGGCAGTCGCTCCCATGTGGTACCGACCTGTTGTTCTATGAAGGTTTACATGGCGGGTTGGTAACCCAAGAGTATGACATTGCTCGCCATGTGGATCTGTTGGTAGGCGTTGCGCCGACCATGAATCTTGAATGGATTCAGAAGATTGACCGTGATACCAAGCTGCGTGGCTACTCCCAGGAAGCGGTGATCGATACGATTCTGGGCCGCATGAACGATTACGTGCGCTATATTCAACCGCAATTCTCCCGCACCCATATCAACTTTCAACGGGTGCCTACCGTTGATACGTCCAACCCCTTTGAAGTGCAGGATATCCCCACGGACGCTGAGTCGTTTGTGGTGATCCGGTTTCGTGATCCATCAACCGTTGATTTTCCCTGGCTTCTTGCAATGATCAAGGATGCCTTTATGACGCGGCCACATACGCTGGTCGTGCCTGGTGCGCGCATGTCATTAGCCATGGAACTGATTTTGGCACCCCTGGTGCGCCATTTATTATCCCAGCGCCGCTTTCGCTAACCGCGTTTGCAAATGCCGGGCGACAAGCTGCAACGATAACAAGGAGTGGGTATGGAGTGTTTATTCTGCAAAATCATCAATCGTGAGATCCCGGCTGATATCGTTTATGAAGACGAGCACGTTCTCGCCTTTAACGACATTAGCCCTATGGCGCCCACTCATCAGCTGATTATTCCCAAAAAGCACATCGCCACCTTAAATGACATTGAAGAAGGTGATCTTGAGCTGGTCGGTCGTTTGCAGTTCACTGCTGCCAGGCTTGCCAAGCAGCAGGGCTTTGCCGAAGACGGTTATCGTGTTGTGATGAATTGCAACGAAAAGGGCGGTCAGACGGTCTACCACATACACATGCATTTATTAGGTGGTCGTCAGTTTACGTGGCCTGCGGGCTAACATACGGCCTTCAAGCTACCTTTAAGACAGTCTTTAAGGCAGCCTTTAAGACAAGTTTGCTGTTAAGCGGAGTAAGCCATGAAGCGCCAGCTTAGTCGGTCTGATTGCTTAATTCATCAGTTTGATACAGCGTTACGGTCGCTGATGCCTCGCGCCGCTACATCACAGCGTAACCACCCCGCTAGTAAACTTGCCGATAGGGTGTTTGATGGCCACCAACGACGTCATACCGCAGGTCTGATGCGTGTTAATCATGTGATTGGTATAGCGAACCAGGCGCTGTATCAGGGCCAGAGTATTACCGCAGCGCTTCCCCACGCGCGTACGCAAATGGTGCAATCCGCTGCGGAGGCGTTTGATCACTTGGCGTGGTGTGAAGAGCGGCTGGCGCAACTGAATAGTCGCACCAGCTACTTTACGCCCTTTTTCTATACCGCTGCATTTGGGGTTGGGGCTATCTCTGGGTTAACCAGCGAGCGTCTAAGCCTTGGTATGATTGCCGCTACCTGCGAGCTTTCAGGTAAACACTTTGAAGAGCAGCAGGTCAGGCTAATGGCAGACGATCAGCGCTCGCATGCGCTGCTTCGCCAGATGGCTGCGGATGAAGCGCACCAGGCGCATTTAGCGATAGAGGCGGGGGGCCTGCGTTTCCCTGCGCCGATTAAATGGGGGCTACGGTTTATCGCTCAAGGTGCCACTAAAGGCGCCTACTATTTCTGATGTGTTATTTCTGGCGTGCTATTGCTTAGTACCGGCATCGGGAATGAAAAGCATCAGCAAGGAAGGCAAGTTATCCTTAATTTCTTGACGAATGGCGAGTTATCGCCAACGCTTAATCATGTCAACGCTAATCGTACGTAAGGTAGCGTGCGTTTTCTAAAGCAGAAAAGCGTCACCAGGGAAAAGGAGAAAGACGATGCTAGGCAATGCGATGCTGTTTTTGATTATTGCGATTATCGCCGGTGTGCTCGGATTTTCGGGGATCGCGGGGGTTGCATCAACCATCGCGCAAATTCTATTCGTTCTGTTTCTCATCCTGTTTGTGGTATCGCTCTTTACAGGGCGACGCCGTTAGCATAAGGGCTACTTATAGAGACCTTTCATAAAGACTTTTCATAAAGACTTTGGATAGAGCCAGCTAAACAAAAAGCCCCGCTTGGGGCTTTTTGCATACGGGCCAGCCGTACTGTTACCGGGTATGGAACGCTAAAAAATCAGGCATCAATACGCTTGTACTTCATGCGCTTGGGTGTATCGTTACCTACCCGCTTTTTATGATCGTCTTCATAGTCGGTATAGTTACCGTCGAAGAAGACGACTTCAGAATCACCTTCAAACGCCAGAATGTGCGTGGCAATACGGTCCAGGAACCAGCGGTCATGAGAAATCACCATGGCGCAGCCTGGGAAGGCAAGAAGGGCTTCTTCAAGCGCACGCAGTGTCTCAATATCAAGGTCGTTAGATGGCTCATCCAGCAGGAGTACGTTGGCGCCCTGTTTGAGCGTTTGAGCAAGCTGCAAGCGTCCTCGCTCACCGCCGGACAGTTCATCCAGGCGCTTCTGCTGGTCATTACCTTTAAAGTTAAAGCGACCAACGTAGGCACGTGAAGACACTTCGTAGCCGTTGATGTTGAGAATGTCCTGCTCGCCAGATACCGCCTGCCAAACCGTCTGCTTGTCATCAAGCGCATCACGTAGCTGCTCAACGTAAGCGATCTCAACCGTGTCTCCGATGACCACTTCACCCGTGTCTGGCTGCTCTTTACCGGTGATGAGTTTAAACAGGGTCGATTTACCCGCACCGTTTCCGCCGACGATGCCAACAATCGCACCTTGGGGAATAGTGAAGGAAAGATCTTCATACAGCAGCTTGTCTTCAAAGCGCTTGGAGACATTATGAAACTCGATGACCTTATCACCCAAGCGCGGGCCAGGCGGAATATAGATCTCATTGGTTTCATTGCGTTTCTGGAAGTCGCCGGACTGCATTTCTTCAAAGCGGTTAAGGCGGGCTTTGCTTTTGGCCTGACGACCTTTAGCGTTACTACGCACCCACTCAAGCTCTTGCTTGATGGCTTTTTGCCGCGATGCTTCCTGCTTGGCTTCCTGGGTCAGGCGGTGCTCTTTTTGCTCTAGCCACTGAGAGTAGTTGCCTTCAAACGGGATGCCTTGGCCACGGTCGAGCTCCAGAATCCAGCCCGCTACGTTGTCCAGGAAGTAACGGTCGTGGGTAATCGCCACAACGGTACCGTTATAGTCATGCAGGAAGCGCTCCAGCCAGGCAACCGATTCGGCATCCAGGTGGTTGGTTGGCTCATCCAGAAGCAGCATGTCCGGGCTTGAAAGCAGTAGGCGACAAAGCGCGACACGCCGTCGCTCACCACCTGAAAGGTTGCCTACTTTGGCATCCCACGGTGGCAAGCGAAGCGCTTCGGCAGCGACCTCAAGCTTACGCTCAAGGTTATGGGCATCGGCGGCTTCAATGATGTTTTCAAGGCGTGCTTGCTCGCTTGCCAGTGCATCGAAGTCGGCATCAGGCTCAGCGTAGGCAGCATAAACAGCGTCCAGCTTCTCCTGCGCTTCCTTGATAGCGCCTAGTGCTTCTTCAACGGTGTCGCGGACATTTTTCTCATCATCAAGCTGCGGTTCTTGGGGGAGATAACCGACATTGATACCCGGCATCGGACGAGCTTCACCCTCAAACTCTTTATCGACACCCGCCATAATGCGCAGCAGTGTGGATTTACCGGCACCGTTTAAACCCAAAACGCCGATTTTGGCGCCCGGGAAAAACGATAGCGAAATATCCTTGAGAATTTGTTTTTTGGGTGGCACAACTTTGCCAACCCGGTTCATGGTGAATACGTATTGCGCCATGGAAATCCGTTAGGTTGATGAATGAGACAGCAAAGTGCTGAGTAGCCTCAGATGATAGTGCTCTGTGCTTGGAAAGGCCAGAAGATGCCACCGGGCAACATCCAATGGCTATAAAAAGAAAGCGTGGGTTTTGTGATGTGTTGGATGGTGATGAAGAGGGCAACTGGCTCGCTGCCCACTTAAAGCAGCTATTTACGCATCCCAATCATCTTCAATGGCACGCTGTAAACGACGCTCCTCAAGCCACGCTTCCACCTGTCGGCGGGCGCGTAACGAGTCGGTTTTGCTTGGTTTATGCTTGCCGTATTGATCATCGTTTACGGCATCAAGATTATCGAATTCGTCAGCTTCAAGGTTTTCTGCTGAGTAGTTCTCACGATTTAAGGGGTCACGGCTCATGGTATGCCCTCCAACCCAGGCCGGCAGGCCGGCGTCACGATGGCTTCGTTTGAAAGAAGCGCCTAGCCGCTATATAGCGCTACATGGGCTGAAGGTCAAGTGTTGGCGTTAATTAATGAGTCCTGTGCTTTATGGGCGGTGTTATCACTGCGTTGTCATTCAGCTTCAGCTAAAGCCAGTTGTGCTTCCATGCTCTCAGTAACATCTTTTTGTACGCCGATGAAATACATCAGCTGGTCTGTTTCATCAAAAACGGGTGTTGTGGAGAGCGTTGCATTGCAATCATGTTTGTTATTCCACTTCTGGCAGTTTCAGCGCACTAAGCACCGCCCCAGCCGCCGTAAGCGCCAAAAGCAACAGCAACGCCGCACTACCTAGCCATTGGGCCAGCCCGCCAATAACGCCGCCGACGACGAGCATGAGCAGGCCGGTTAAGGTATTGGAAAGAGCAACATACAGAGCCCTGTCATCCTGGCTTGCCATATCCACAATATAGGTTTTGCGCCCCAGGCGGACACCGTGATGGACGATCACCAGCAACGCATACACCAAGGCATATGGCCAAACACTCTGAGTCCAGGCACCGGGTAGCCAGGCCAAGCCAGCGCCTAGTAAACAGCAAGTAACGGTGCCAATAGCCGCATTACGCATTACACGGCGGCTGGATTGGTCGGCTAATTTACCCCAGACAGGGCTTGCCACCATTGCTGCAAGACCTGATACCACGACAAGCAGACCAAGCCCACCCAAATCAGAGCCGCTTTGCTGCTGGCCGAGTAGCGCAATGTAGGGTAGCGCCAGTGCGCTGGAGAGCAGCAATGCTCTGGCAACATTGAAATGTAGAAACGTGCGATCCTTTTTTAAGAGCGATAAGCCAAGCTTGATGCTGTCCCAAGCGCTCTCTCCACCTTCCACTGCACCTGGTACTTCTTTAATACGTGCAACACAGAACGCGTTTAGTAGCCAACTGAAGGCGGCAACGCTTAAGAGTACCGCCAGGGAGAGGTTGCCTGGTTGATTACCCAGCAACATCAGTACGCCACCCGCCGCCAGGGTTGCGCCGCCCGCTAGGCTACCGCTCCACCCCATCAGGGCGCCTCGGCGGCGTTTGGCAATGGTTTTGCCCATGACATCTTTGCTGGCAATTGATGAAAGCCCGCGTGCCAAGGAGAGCAGCACAAGTACAGCTAACACCGCAGCGCCACCCAGGCTTCCGCTCCCCACAAGTGCCAAGACAGCAAGTGCAAATGCGGCAAGTGCCTGGAACAGCGCACCTAAAACCCAAACGCCTTTACGCTTGGGTTTTAGACGAATAAAGCCCGCCACGAATATCTGGGGTAACAGGGCACCAGACTCACGGATAGGCACCAACAGCCCCACCATCCAGATGGGCGCGCCAATAATCCCCATTAGCCAGGGAAGCACCAAGCGTGCGCTGGATAGCTCGTCAGCAAGCTTATTCCCCAGGGAGGCCCATAAGTGCAGAAAAAAATTACGTGGTTGTTCGGCGCAGGCCTGCTCCGGAATATCAGCACAGAGTCGGCTGTCCTCATCGCCCGTTAGCCACTCAAAAACACGCGCTTGAGAAATATTGGGTCCAGCCATGACAGCTCCTTGGCGGTTATACTCCTGGAATGACAAAATGCAGCGACAGAATGCCACCATTATATGGGTAAGGAGAGCGAAAGTGTCACGGATCCAGATTCGCTATTGCACGCAATGCCAATGGCTTTTACGCAGTGCCTGGTACGCTCAGGAGCTACTCTCCACTTTCGGGGAGGATTTAGATGAGGTGGCCCTTGCACCTGCGCATGGTGGTACCTTTGAAATTTGGTGTGATGACACATTAATTTGGGAGCGCAAGCGAGATAGCGGCTTTCCGGACAGCAAAGTGCTGAAACAGCGCGTTCGCGACCAGATCGAACCGCACCGTGACCTGGGGCATATCGACCGATGAACCAGGATCGTCAGGCTATTCTTTACGGGCTAGGTGCTGTGGCGCTGTGGTCAACGGTGGCGACTGCTTTTAAAGTTGGCCTGGGTTTGATGGGGCCGGTTGAATTAATGTGGCTGGCGGCGTTGGTTTCCTGGCTTTTAATGGGCGCTCTGGTGCTTAAACAAGGTGCTATGAGGCAGGCGTTAACCAGCGGATGGAAAACCGCCTTATGGGCGGGGATCATGAATCCCGTGGCTTACTACCTGGTGCTGTTTGCTGCTTATGATCGCCTGCCTGGCCAGGAAGCGATGGCGCTTAATTATACGTGGGCGCTAGCGATGGCATTTCTGGCGGTTCCCATACTGGGGCAGCGGTTAACTCGGGTGGATGTTTTGGCAGGTGTGGTGGCCTATGCGGGCGTATGGGTAATTGCTACACGGGGCGCGGTACTCAATGTGTCGTTTGCGGACCCTATCGGCGTGCTGTTCGCGCTTTCATCGACCCTGTTATGGGCGCTTTACTGGTTACTTAATGCACGTGACCGTCGCAAGCCTATCGTCGGGCAGTGGCAGAACTTCACCGTTGGACTACCGGTGTTAACCGTTTTATTGCTTATGGGGCCTGGGCTTCAATGGCATGGCTGGAAAGGTGTTGGTGCCGGGGTCTATGTTGGGCTGTTTGAAATGGGAATCGCGTTTGTCCTGTGGCAAATGGCCGTTCATAAGGTTTCGCGCACAGCAAAAGTCTCGACCCTGATTTTTCTTTCGCCTCCGGTTTCGCTGATGCTGCTTTATTTAGTGGTTGATGAGCCTCTGCTTTTCTCTACGTTTATTGGCTTGGGATTGATCTTATTTGGGTTGGCACTTCAGCAGCTTCAGGTGAAGCCTGTTGCCGACACAGTATAATTAGTGTTTATTTTTGTTTCAGTATTGTAAGTTGCGAGTTTTTTTTGTTCCATATTGCATCTGGATAAGTGCTGTCTACTCATTTGGGTAGCCAGGTTTTTAATATGCTATTGAAAATTATGCATATAGTTCTTTTTGCATAGTGAGTCTGCTAAGCAAGGGGGGAAGGCGTAAGCGCGGTATGGCTATAAAAGCCGCGAATTCATAGCTCACTAGGTATTTCAAGCAATAGGAACAGCTCTTAATGAACAGTGATATGAAAGTAAAGCTAAAAGAAATTGTCTTGCAGAGTGCTATTAAGCCGCTAACGATTGCTACTCTTGCATGCATGCCTCTTTCTGCCGCGGCGCAGCAGCTTCCTGCCAGCCTTTATGCACCTGGCTCTACGGATCTTTCCAGCGTTATTCAACAAACTATCGTGTCTAATCCTGAAGTGAATGCTGCTTGGGCTAACTTTACGGCATCCGGGAGCGATGTGAGGGGGGCGAAAGGGAATTACTTGCCTACCATTGATGTACGAGCAGGAGCGGGCCTGCATGATGAGCAATATGATAGTCAAGGCAGCTATAGCAAAGACTTTGTCGAGCTAACCCTGACACAGATGGTATTTGACGGTTTTGCAACACGTAGTGAAGTTGAGCGTTTGGATCATGCGCGTCTCATTGCCTACTTCGAACTGTTGGGTGCAAGCGAAGATATGGCTTTGGAGGCGTTTCGTACCTATCTTGACGTGCTACGTTATCGTGAGCTGGTTCGCTTGGCGCAGGATAACTATCAACAGCATCAACGCGTATTCGCGCAAATTGAAGAGAGAGCGCTTTCGGGGGCTGGCCGTGGCGTTGATTTGGAACAAATAAGCGGTCGTTTGGCGCTTGCTGAAGCCAATTTAATGTCGGAAGCTTCTAATCTGCACGATGTAACATCACGGTATCAGCGTATTGTGGGAGAGCTTCCTGCTCAGAATATGGCGCCCGTTACTCCCTTGACCGGGCAATTACCCGCCAGCGTTAATACGGCGGTTGAAATGGCCTTCCAGGGTAATCCTGATTTTTATGCGGCAATGGAAAATATTGAAGTTCAGCGTGCTGAGCAAAGCGGCGCTCGTTCCGCTTTTATGCCGCGCTTGGATATCCAGGGCCGTACGGGCACAAATAACCATCAGAATGACGCAACAGGGCGGCGTGACGAACACAGCATACAGCTGGTTGCCAGTATGAATCTGTACCGTGGGGGAAGCGATCGAGCGGCTTTTAACGCTGCAGCAACGCGTATCGAAGAGGCGGTTAATCAGCGTGAAATAGCTTGTAAGAATGTACGCCAAACCACCCAAATCGCCTATAACGATACTCAGCGGTTAACGGAGCAACTCACATACCTAAATGATCACCGCCAGTCTATTGACCGAGTTCGCGGTGCTTATCAGCAGCAGTTTGATATTGGACAGCGTACGCTGTTGGACGTTTTGGACAGTGAAAATGAGTATTTTGAAGCTAGCCGCGCGTATGCCAATGCTGAGTTTGATCGCACATTGGCAGAAGCTCGAACGCTGGCCGCGATGGGGCAATTAATGCAGGCTTTACAAGTAACGCGAGATGATATCCCAACTCTGGCTGACCTGAGCTATGAGGATACAGGTGTTAATGCTGGTCAAGTCTGCGCTATTGAAAGCCCGCAGGGTTTTACGTTAGGAGACTTTACATCAGGTTGACCGAGTAACAGAGCTGACTCTTACTAAATAGTCAAGTTTGGTTAAGCCGCCTTTGAAATGTAGTGTTCGCATGAGAATCTATAGATCATTGGCGGCATTCCTCGTATCACGTATATAGCAGCTTTAAAGTAATGAGGTCTCTGTGACGCAAAGCAAGCTGGATGTTTCCAGGCCCCTGCAACAACATGGTCAGCAAAATGTTAATGATGAGTTATTGGAATGTCTCAAGTCTATTGCAACATTTCATCAGCATGAGGTCTCGTCGGAAGCTTTAATTGCGGGTCTGCCTTTGGACGAGGGCAGGCTAACGCCTTCTGTTTTTGGAAGGGCAGCTTCGCGTGCAGGGCTAACGGCGCGTATCGTAAAAAGCAAGTTATCAGCGCTTAATCCTGCTTTATTACCTGCCATTGTGTTGCTGGAGCCTGGCCGTGCCTGTGTGCTGCTGGCGCTGGATTTGAAGGAGCAGAAAGCCCAGGTGATTTTTCCCGAGCTTTCAGAGGCCGCTATTGAGGTAACGCTGGATGAGCTTTACGTCGGCTATAGCGGAGAAGCTATCTATGTACGGCCCAGGTTCAGGGCTGATAACGCATCGGAACCTGGCGTCAAGAAATCGCGCGATCAGCACTGGTTCTGGGGAGTTATTCGTGAGAACCGGCGTCTCTACCGGGATATCGTACTCGGCTCGGTAGCGATCAACCTGTTTGCCTTGGCGATGCCACTCTTTGTGCTCAATGTTTATGATCGGGTTGTTCCTAATCAGGCGACTGACACACTTTGGGTACTGGCCGTTGGGGTGTTTATCGTCTTGTGCTTTGATTTGGCGCTACGTCTTATGCGCGCAAGCTTTGTTGATTTGGCGGCAAGCCGGGCCGATGTGAAATTGTCGTCCTCAATTATGGCCAGGTCACTGGGTATGCGGTTGGAAGAGCGACCGGCATCTACCGGCTCGTTTACCTCTACCTTGCAATCGTTTGAATCGGTGCGTGCGTTTATCGGCTCGGCGACGGTTCTAGGTATTGTCGACTTGCCTTTTGTACTGCTATTTGCCGCCATTATTGCGTTGATCAACCCTTGGTTAGTCATACCTGTACTAGCCGGGATCCTGTTTGTGCTGCTCTATGCGCTCGCCGCCCAGGGGAAGCTGCATGAACTGTCTCAGACGACGTGGGAAGCAGGGGCCAAGCGCAATGCACTGCTGGTGGAGTCAATCTCCCAGTTGGAGACAGTCAAAGCGTTGCGCGCAGAAAGTCGTATTCAACGCCACTGGGAAAAAGCATCGGCTTTCTTATCGCGCACTGGGGCTCAGCTAAAGCTTGTTAGCACCTCCGTTTCCAATGTGGCGCAGTGGGCGCAGCACAGTGTGGCTGTTAGCGTGATTATTGTTGGGGTGTATCAAATCATTGAGGGCAATTTAACCCAGGGGGGATTGATTGCGGCTTATATGCTCTCCTCACGCGCCATGGCACCTATCAGCCAGGCAGCCGCGCTGCTTGCCCAATACCATCAGTCTTCTACGGCGCTTGAGTCATTGAACAAAGTGATGGACAAGCGTGTTGAGCGCGATGAAGGAAAAGCCTACGTTGAAAAGCCGAGTGTGACGGGCGGTATTCGTCTGGAAAAAGTCACGCTGCGTTACCCCGATGAAGAGCGAGAGGCGCTTCGGGATGTCTCGATCTCAATTCAGGCCGGCGAGAAAGTGGCTCTTCTGGGCCGGATAGGCTGCGGTAAATCCTCTCTTAATAAACTGATTTTGGGGTTTTATCTGCCCACATCAGGCTCCGTACTGCTTGATGGGGTCGATATCCGCCAGATTGATCCTATGCAGCTTCGTGGACATATTGGCTATGTCCCTCAAGACGTGAGTCTGTTTTCCGGTTCGTTGCGCGACAACATTGTAGCGGGCGGAGGGAGTGACCGCGTTGATGATGCCGAGCTACTTAGAGCGCTGGAAATTGCAGGTCTGCAGTCGATGGTTAATGGACACCCTAAGGGTATCGATTTGCAAGTTGGCGAACGAGGGCAAGCGCTTTCAGGGGGGCAAAAGCAGTCGGTAGCCATTGCGCGGGCACTGGTTCAAGACCCGTCTATTTTGTTATTGGATGAACCCACCAGCTCAATGGATAACGCCAGTGAAGAGGCGTTTAAAGCAAACCTGACAAGAGTGGCGGAAGGTAAAACGGTGTTGGTGGTAACCCACCGTACATCGCTACTCTCATTAGTCGACCGTATTATTGTGATGGACGCAGGCAAAGTGGTTGCGGATGGTCCACGCGATAGCGTGGTTGAAGCGCTGCGCAAAGGTCAGATTGGAAGGGCATCCTAATGGCTAAAAAATCCTCCTCAACCGCAGAACAAAAGGGTTTTGATGCCATTGGCCGTTTTTCTGAAAAGGGCAAAAAACCGTTTAGTCCCTTTATGGATCGGCTATTTGCCAAGCGTGTTACCTCCGCGCATTTGAACCGCGACTGGGCTAGCGACACGGATTGGGCGCGCATGCAGCAAGAGCCCATTCGCGCACGGCTATTTCTCTATACCGTTTTACTTACCCTTATTGCTTTGTTGGTATGGGCCTATTTTGCTTCGATAGATGAAGTGACCCGTGGAACCGGTCGTGTGATACCCGCCAGTCAATTGCAGCGTATTCAGTCGTTTGATGGCGGTGTTGTTGAACAGATTATGATTGAAGAAGGGCAAGTGGTGAGCGCGGGTGAAGTATTGATGCAAATTGACCCGACCCGATTTGTCTCTGATTTTCGTGAAAACCGCGCACAGCGTTTTGCTCTTCAGGCTCGTGCCGAGCGGCTCCGTGCGTTGGCCACCGATACCGCCTTTGAACCCTCCGAGGAGCTGCGCCAGGAAGTGCCCGACATTGTGGTGCAAGAGCGTGCAGCCTATGAAAGTCGCCGAGAGGAGCTGCGCGAGCAGAGCAATGTGCTTGGTGACCGTATTCGCCAACGTGAAGAGGAACTGCGTGAAGCGGTAGCTCGCCGAGATACCGCGCAGCGAGAAGTTAATATGGCAAGCCAAGAGCTTAATCTGACACGGCCTTTGCTAGCCTCGGGCGCTGTTTCTGAAGTTGAAGTACTCCGATTACAACGTGAGGTGTCAACCGCGACCGGCGAGCGGAACCAGGCCGATGCAGCCGTCGCCCGTTTAACCGCCGCCGTAGAAGAAGCCGAGACACAGCTACGGGAGCTGGGTGCGGAGCGTAGAGGCGAGTGGCGTAACGATCTTGCTCAGGCGATAGGAGATCTCAATGCATTACAGCAGTCAGGAACAGGGCTGCAAGATCGAGTAAGGCTAACCGAAATACGCTCGCCGGTTGACGGCGTGGTGCAACGTATTCATATCAACACCATTGGCGGTGTGGCACAGCCTGGGCAAGAAGTTGTTGAAATTGTGCCCAGCGATGACCAGCTATTAGTAGAAGCTAGAATTGCGCCCCAGGATATTGCGTTTCTACACCCTGGGCAGCCAGCCACTATCAAGTTAACGGCTTACGATTACGCCATCTACGGTGGTTTGCAAGCTGAGCTTGAGCTTATAAGCGCAGATACCATTACCGATGATGATAACAACACTTTTTATCTTATTCGCGTCCGTAGTCTGGAAAACGAAAGTATCGCGGATCGGCTTCAGGTTATTCCTGGTATGACCGCACAGGTCGATATCGTGACCGGAAAAAGAACAGTGATGCAGTTTATGCTAAAGCCTGTATTAAGAGCGTGGCGTGATTCAATGGGGGAGCGCTAATGGCAAATTGGTTTGTGACAACAAGTGGCGATTTAAAAGCGCGCTGGGGAACAGCCTTTTCGGATGCACAGGCAGCACAGGCAGATAGTATTGAGGCGCATATAAACGCTGGAGATATTGCCTGGTTAGCCACCTCTGTACAGGCTTGGCCAGAACTAACGCAGCGCCTGGCCGCTGAAGGCGTTATCGTTGTTATTCTAAGCTATACGCCTAATGATCGTGAGGCGCTTAACGCCTTGGATCAAGGAGCGCGAGGCTATGTGCACACACTTGCAGCTGTTGATGTATTTAGGAAAGTAGCGCTGGTAGTGGCTAATCAGGGAGTATGGGTGGGTCAAGAGCTGCTTGCTAAAGTGCTGGGTGGATCCTTCAAGGCGCTTC
This sequence comes from Halomonas sp. AOP22-C1-8, assembly GCF_052378905.1. Lineage (NCBI taxonomy): Bacteria > Pseudomonadati > Pseudomonadota > Gammaproteobacteria > Oceanospirillales > Halomonadaceae > Halomonas > Halomonas sp. AOP22-C1-8. The sequence continues at coordinate 82,865 of NZ_JBQSYD010000016.1, forward strand.
AGCAGCGCAGTCGTACCATGACTGCGCCTAGTCCCTATCTTGAACTTCTTACTGAGCGTGAGCGTAGCGTAGCGCTCGCCGTGGTGAGAGGGTTGACAAATAAAGAAGTGGCACGTCAATTAGACATTACGGAGCGAACAGTTAAAGCACACTTGAGTGCTGTTTTTAAAAAGCTGGCTGTGCGTGATCGATTTCAGCTAATGCTTAAAGTAGCGCCATCAAGATGAGCTTTTTAAAGCATCCTCATATAAAGCCCTTGAGTGTAGCGGTGTAGGTAAAAATCTTAGCGTATTGTCATTAATTTTAGTTAATGATCTTATGGTCATTATTTTATTTACACTTTCGAGCAATTAAATGCCTGATACAGAAAATACCTCCTCTGGTCACCCCTTGCCTTCAAGCGAACTTGCAGAAAGGCAAGCTCAAGAGCAAGCGGGTAAGGTTGCACTTGCATTGGAGAGCATTGTTGAAACTTTGAGGCCGATGTGGTTAAAAAAGCATGCTCAGCCCTCCGAGTTTGCCTCAATAATGCTTGTATCGGCAAGTGATGGCTATGAGCGTGCGCAAGTCACTTCTGTACAGCTTGATCTGGATGATTTGCAGTCTGGTAACTGGAGCGCGTTGCTTCCCGCTTTGAAATTGGCATTGAAGCGACTTGAAAAGAAGTTCGTTCACCCCTTGGTGTGGTGCCGATTTGAGTGGCCTTTTGCAGTACGTGAATGGCATTGGCAAGCTCTAAAGCAGGAAATTACGCGTTATAAGCGAAACTATTTTCGTAGTGGCATAGCGTTTGTGGGTAAGAGATTTTCTCGACTCATGCTGACAGAGATGGAGCTCAACGCAAATGCCTGCTTATATGCTGGGAATAAGGTGGCGCATGCCGATATTAATCAGGCACACCTGCAGCGCTATATAAAAGCGCGGCATGGTTCAAGCCAAATGCCTGACTTTGACGATGATATGCCCGTCTGGAGTTTTTCCACTGCTGGCGTTTTTGTAGATATTAGCGGTGAAAAAGTAACGGTTCATGCTTTGAGTACTCAGCCTAGACAATGGGGACGGCGAGAGAGTTCTGCTCTAACGGCAGCATCCACTGGAGGCCTGATCGCGCGCTCCACCCGGTTTCTGGGTAACCAGGTAGGTCAAGATGGCCGCTATGTGTATGGTTATTTTCCCTGCTTTGATCGCCGCATCTCCACGTACAATGTCTTACGCCACGCCAGTAGCACCTATGCCCTGTTGGAAGGCTATGAAGCCTGTGTAGAACAGGGGCTTTTAAGTAATGAGCAGCTTGGCGAGTTATACCAGCAGATAGCCGCAGCGCTTACAGGTTTGTGTTCCCAGTTTGTGATTTATCGGCAATGTGCAGCCTATGTGGTGGATGTCGGCGATATTATTAAGCTAGGAGCCAATGCAGTAGCCATCCTTGCATTGGTAAAGTACCAGCAGGTCATGGGCGATGATCGTTATGCCGATCTGGCGGATGCGCTAGCGTTAGGAATTTTGAGCATGCAAGAAGCTGATGGGAGTTTTGTCCATGTGCTCAATGCTGCGGATTTATCAATAAAAGAAAAGACCAGGATAATTTATTACGATGGTGAGGCCGCCTTTGCACTAATGCGGCTTTATGACCAGACACGGGATAGTCGCTGGCTGAACTGCGTGATCAAGGCGTTTGACTATTTTATTGCTAGCGAGCACGAAAAAGCACACGATCATTGGCTTGCATATTGCTCCAATGAGCTGGTAACGCATTGCCCAGAGCGCAAGTATTTTGCGTTTGCGGTGCGCAACATCGCCGGTTATATCGATTTTATTCACAAGCGCGTTACTACTTTTCCAACGTTGCTTGAGCTGTCGATGGCATTTCATAAGACGCTACTCAAGTTGGAGGCGCATCCTGATTTAGCAGATGTGTTGAACGATCTTGATGTCAACGCGTTTTATCGTGCTCTGCATGCTAGAGCAAACTACCTCGTGAACGGTTTTTTCTGGCCAGAAGTTGCTATGTACTTTAAGGCTCCGGCGACTATTCTGGACGGCTTTTTTATCCGTCATCACAGTTTTCGCGTAAGAATTGACGATGTAGAACACTATCTGTCGGGTTTGGTAGCATATCAGCAGATTCTACGTCAGGCAGACTATGCCAGGGTCAAACCACCGCCAAGAGGTCGCCTGGATGCAAAGGCCATCGCTTCGGTAACCGGGGGGGCATGGACATCATCACCGCCTGATGAGTGGGAATGGAGCGGCGTATGTTATCGATCAAAATTCTTTCATACCGGTCAAATGGTGATTGCGCGAGGTAAGGAAAAGAGCAAAAAATTTTTACCACCGGCAACGGTGAGGTCGCTCGTCACCCAAGGCGCTTCCGCCGTGATTTGCGATGATCGCGACACGTATCGTGATATAGGCGTACCCGTGTTACAGGTAGCTGATGTGCGTGCAGCGACGCTGGCCATAGGATATTGGCAGCGGCGCTATTATACAGGCCGGGTTGTTGGTATTACCGGAAGTGCAGGCAAAACAACGGCAGTAGCCATGCTGGCCCATGCGCTGGGTTTTACCGGTGCAGTGGGGCAAACGCAAGGAAGCGCTAACCTTCCGATGGGCATTGCCTGGAACCTTGCTTGTATGCCGCAGGATGCACTGTACTGGGTAGTCGAAATGGCCATCGGCTCCATGGCCCAGAATACGGATATCGTCCGCCCAGACATTGCCATTATTACTAATATTGCAGCATCGCATTTGGAGTATCACCACTCATTAGACGAGATTGCCCGCAAGAAAGCGCTTATTTTCCAAGGCATGCCACTTGGTGGAGTCGCTATTCTCTATCGTGATATGCCTCAGTATACCTACCTGGCCGAGCAAGCAAGACGCTATCACCTACAGGTGGTTAGTTTCGGCGAGCACCCTGATTCAGATATTCGCATGCTTGATTTTGCGGGTGACCATGGTCGGATTATGTGTGATGGCGTTGTGTATCAGTTTGGAATAGGCGCCGCTGGACGTCATATGTTGCTGAATGCGATGGCGGTACTGGCCGTGGCAAGACACGATAATTTGCCTTTGGACATCGTCATATCCCGCCTGTCATCTTTTCAAGCGGTAGCAGGGCGAGGCGAGGTACGGTTTATAAGCGTTAAAGGGATACCAATCACCCTGCATGACGAAACGTACAACGCCAATCCTTTATCGATGCGTATGGCCTTGGAGGCCTTCTCATTGCTCCCTGTAGATGCCAATAAAAAAATATTGATTATTGGCGATATGCTAGAGCTTGGAGCAGATGCCGAGCGGTTGCACCAGGAGCTTGCTCCTCTTCTTGCTGCGCAGTCGGCCAGAAAAATAATGCTCTGCGGCCCGCACTGCCAAGGGCTGGTGCCACTATTGGGAGGGGAGGCGTCTGGAGTGTTTCACTTCAAGGATGTTCGCACTCTTGAGTCTGCACTGTCTGACCACCTAATGCCGCATGATAACGTGCTTGCTAAGGCGTCTAATGGTAGCGGGCTGTACGCGCTTTTTTCACGCCTGAAGAAAGAATAAATGCCACTGATAGACTACTTAGCCGCCGCGTGAAAAGAGAGCAGTGATTGCTTACTTTGCAGCGACGAAATGCAGAGGGATTAAGTGCAGATAGTAACTGTTGACGGCAAAAAAATAAGCGTTAATCAGACATGCTCACGGCAATGTTTAGCTGCGCTGATATTGCTTTTTATAATGACCGGCACGCCAGCGTCAGTGATCGCCCAGCCGTCCCCGGAAGCTGGTGAGTGTCACTTTCTGCAACGTGATAGACCACTTGAGATAATAGCAAATGAATTGAACCACACTGATGGCTTGGAGAGTGCTCACTTCTTTGTTGAGGCTACAGATCAGAGCGTATCGCTGAAAGCTACACGACTTGATAACTTGAAAATACAGCTTAAAGCTGCCGATGTGCTCTATCGTGAAGTGCTGGGGCTCACACCCCCTTTGCTCATGCCGCGCTATCAGCATGCCAACTTCATTATGGTGATACTGCGTGCTGATCAGTCACGTGGTGGGCAAGCGTATGATGAAGTTGTACGTAGCCCTGCCGAAGCTGATTGTCATATCCGCATGGCGTTAGGTGGGCAAGTGAAAGCGGTAGAAAACCTCACACCTGCGCATGAGTTGTTTCATCTGTATCAGAATGCACACATGATGTTTAAGCAAGGATGGGTGCATGAGGGATTGGCCCGATGGTCGGAGTCGTTACTGAGCGGGGACACACAAGAGGGGCATCCCTTACCTGCGAATGCCGAAGTGCTTGAAGCGGTGATGCAAGATAGCTACGGCGCCGCGACCTTTTGGCAGCGACTGTTTTACCTGCTTGACTCCCAAGGCGATAGCTCTATCCCAAAGGTGCTACAAGAGATACGTTATCACGATGGTAGCCAAGTAGTGGCAGTAAGTGAACGTTATGGCAGCGCATTTCTACCGCTACTTTTCTCTTCATTAAGTGAGGCCGGAAAGGCGCTTGCCCATCAAGAACAATGGCCGTTGTATGATTGGGAAGAGGCTGAACAGCGTAGCCTGCGCCACAATGGAATTATCCTATCCGCAGTGCACCATGCCGTTTCAACCTATATGCCGATAGACGATCAGCCAGACGAGTTACGTACATTCATGCAGCTTATCGAATCAATGATTGATGAGCAAACAGACGACTAACAGTCAGAAAAGCGAGATTCACAGGGGGCAAGTTTTCGAGCTGATGGTTGCGTTAGCTCGTGCGGTGCTTTGGCCGTTTCGCTGGCGCGTATTGTCTATCTTGTTTATGCAGATTATTAGCCAGATCCTGCTATTAGCAAGCTTGGTGCTGCCTTGGCAGCTGCTTCAGGTGTTGATCGCCGGGCGCAGTCGCATAGATGACTGGGTGCCTGGAGTGGAGAGACAAGGCGAAAAAATAGCGGCATTAATAGCGTTGGCAATACTCTGCTTTTGTACCTATGCCTTTCTTCAATGGATAATCAAAAAAGGCATTGCTCATCTTTCAGCCCTGATTCTAGGGCGTTTAAATAAAACCCGGTTGGTTGCCAATCATCGATTAATTGGTAAACGAGTATTGGGCATTGTGTTAGGTACCTTGTCATCAACGGTAATTGCACTACTTTTCTGCCTTGTAATTGCTCTTCTGCACCCTCTGCTAGCACTATTGTCAGTTGCATGCGTGTTAGGGCTGGTGATGATCGTTGGCTTTTACTATCGTTTTGAACGGATACAAAAAATTCAAAATATGTTGCAGGGCAACGTTCTGACGGTCATCAATATCAGCTTTGTGTTAGGGTTTTTAATTATTATTTTGGATTACTTCAATGGGGCAATGCGCCCGCTTT